>JBEDND010000001.1:0-5943 GCA_041170785.1 Bacteroidota bacterium
CTTCCGGCAGGATCATGTTGCTCCATGCCATTCCTGTTTTGCTCGGCAAGCGCACCTGGACCGGATATCCAGCCAAAGCGCATGGTTTGCCCGCCATTCCTGTGCCTGTTTTTCCAATTGCCGACACGTATCATGACCTCGACGCACATCCCGATTGGCAACAGTTGTTGTACGAACGCTATGCGTTGAATTACGAAGCATCCAGAGATCTTCAGGTTTTGTGGGAAGTAATCCGTAAGGGCCATGAACACTGAACCATAAAAAAAGGCCGACATATTGCCGGCCTTTGGGTGTTTGTCTGTTCCTTCCTTTAACGCACAAAGAGCAATTCCCTGTATTTGGGAAGTCCCCATTCTGCGTCGTCGATGATGCGTTCAAGATTGTCGGCAACCTCGCGAATCTGGTCAAACAGCGGTTTCACTTTTTCGCAATAGGCAATGGCCTTTTTATGTGCATCATCATGCTTATTCGCTTTGGCGCGTTCATCGATCATTTTATTATTCAGTGTGTAAATGGCATTGATGCCCTCACTGAGTTCGGTGATGATGTCCATTTGCGCCTTCACGGAATTTTTATTTTGTCCAATGTTCAAAAGGGTTTGCACATTGTCGGCCAACTTCTTTTGGTAGTTGATGGCCGCGGGAATGACAAAATTCTGCACCATTTCATTCAACACCCGGCCTTCTATCTGCAAGCGCAAGGTGTAGGTTTCCAATCGAATTTCAGCACGGGCCTCCAACTCTTTATGGGTAAAGATTCCATGTTCGGTAAATACCTTCACAGAAGAATCTGAAAGGAACGCATCCAGGGCGTGCGGGGTAGTTTTGATGTTGCTCAGGCCGCGGCGTTTTGCTTCTTTCACCCATTCTTCACTGTACCCGTTGCCGCCAAAAAGGATGTTTCTGCTGTGCCTGAGGTATCCACGCAGGATTTCTCTAATCACTTCATCCTGCTTCGCACCCTTCTTCTTCATGGCTGCATCCACTTCTTTCTTGAACTCCACCAGCTGATTTCCTACAATGGTGTTTAGCACAATCATGTTGGCGGCGCAGTTGTCACTGCTGCCCACTGCGCGGAATTCGAATTTGTTTCCGGTGAAGGCAAAGGGTGAAGTGCGGTTGCGGTCGGTATTGTCCAGCAGGATTTCAGGGATATGGGCAATGTTGATGCTCTTTTTGCCCTCTTTTGTTTTCACATTTTTCCCTTCCTGTTCGAAATGCTCGAGCACATGATCCAGGGTATCACCGGCAAAAATACTCATGATGGCCGGAGGCGCCTCGTTGGCTCCCAGGCGGTGGTCGTTTCCTGCACTGGCAATGCTGGCGCGCAACAAATCTGCATGGTCGTAAACCGCTTTCATGGTGATGATGAAATAGGTAAGGAACTGCAGGTTTTGTTCAGGATTGGGACCCGGCGAGAACAGGTTTACTCCGGTATTGGTAATGATGCTCCAGTTGTTGTGTTTTCCGGAACCGTTGATGCCTTTGTATGGCTTTTCGTGCAGCAGCACCTTCAGGTTGTGGCGGTCGGCTGTTGATTCCATCACATCCATCAACAGCGAATTGTGATCTACCGCCAGATTTACTTCTTCAAACTGAGGGGCACATTCAAACTGCGCAGGCGCCACTTCATTGTGACGGGTTTTCAACGGAATACCCAACTTATGTGCCTCTTCTTCAAAATCATTCATGAAGGCAAGCACACGGTTCGGGATACTTCCAAAGTAATGATCTTCCAGCTGTTGCCCTTTGGCAGGCGTATGGCCCAACAAGGTGCGGCCTGCGAGCATAAGGTCCGGGCGCTGGTGAAACAAATCGCGATCTACCAGGAAATACTCCTGTTCGATGCCAAGGGATACCGTACAATCGCTAACATTGGAATCAAACAACTGACACACCTCTGTAGCTGCCTTGCGGACAAAAGAAACCGCCTTCAGCAGGGGCGCCTTGTAGTCCAGGGCTTCACCGGTATAGCTCACGAAAATGGTAGGAATGCACAAGGTTTTGCAACCGGCCTTCTCCATGATGAATGCAGGTGAATTGGGATCCCATGCAGTGTAGCCACGGGCTTCAAACGTGTTCCGAATGCCCCCGCTGGGAAAACTGCTCGCATCCGGCTCTTGCTGCACCAATGCCTTGCCGCTGAAGCGTTCCATGCCGGTATCCTGACCATTGGGTTCGAAGAACGAATCGTGTTTTTCGGCTGTCGTGCCGCGCAAAGGCTGGAACCAATGGGTGTAATGCTTTGCACCCTTGCTCAGTGCCCAAGATTGCATGCCTTCCGCAATCTGGTCGGCCATCGCACGGTCAACAGGACTGTTGAATTTTGTCGCCTCTTCAATGGCCTTCAAAGCATCTTTACTCAGGTATTGTTTCATGGCTTCCGGCCCGAAAACATTCTCGCTGAAATAGGTTGAGATGCGAACTTCTTCGCCTAAAAGGCTGTCTTTTTTACGTGAAGGAACTGTTTTGTTGGAATTACCTGCCATAACGGGGTACAAAAATACCTTCATTTAACGCAAAAAATGATAATTCCTTCAATGCTTTTTCACAAACAGCCAGCAAGTGTAAATCAATTGCCCGTTAATGGTATGAATGTGCCCGGATTTGAGGCAGGAATTCTGCTTTCCCCGGAACGGTAGCCATAGTTTGCAGGTTCGCAAATGAGGTAATGTTGGTTTTGAAACTGTACGATGGTGCCGGCACCGACATCCTTCCAGGCAATACCAACAGATACATGTTCCAGGCTGCTGTTGTACAATAGAATGGCCGACAACCCCAATACATCACGCACCAGCTGTGCATAAAGAATGGCCTTGTCTTCACAATCTGAAAAGGGGGCTGCAAGGGTTTGTTCTGAAAAATTATGCCGGTCGTATTTCAAATAATCCCGATCGCGGCGGTAAGGAAAAGATTGTTGCAGGAATGCGAGGATGAAATCCAGCTTTTTTCGCGGACTAAATCCCTGTGTCCATATATCCAAGCTGTCTTGTATGATGATTCTGGCCCTGTGGTTCATGGGTGTTTGGTAGAAGAGTGGGCCCAGGGAAATCACCGGAAGGTCGTTCAGGTAATCCACCACATCGTCCATCCAGGGAATGTACAGTTTATAGTTCCGGGCATCGAAGGTGAAACTGCATTTGCGCAGACGCCTGGATTTTCCGAGTTGTGGCAACCGATAAAGGTTCCAGAACATGGCCTGTCGGGGCGTGGCCGGTTCCAAACCGGAAACAAAAATCGTTTCTTTTGCCACTGCCGGATCCGGCTCACCCTGGGGCAAGGTGTATTTTTTTCCCATAAACAACACAAATTGGGTACCTTCGGTAAGAAAGGCGTATTGTACATATACTTTCAGGGTTCCACCATAACCCAAAACAGCATCATAACCGGCATGCCGCAGCAGGAGCCATTCAAAGAGCACAGCATCGGCTGCCTCGGCATATAGGTAACGTGCACAATTATTCATGAGTCGCCCGGTGCCAACGTCATCCAAAAACATCGCCCTGCCTGATTCTTTGAGTGAAGACGCGATCGTTTCCAACTGCGTGGGATCCCAACTGCGGATGCGTTGCTCCAAAGCGGTTTTTTCCGGCGTAGCCGTCAATACAGGCGACTGCATCAGGGCTTCAGGCAGTTCCAGTTGCACAGGTGCCCCGTAAAATGAAAAACTGATTTGCACCGCAGATGCCTGAGGCAACAGTGCGCACAGCCACAGCAATATTCCAAACGTCTTCATCCCCCTGAACACACAATATTAACCCATCTAAACTGGCATTTGTTGTATGTTTGCCGCTGAAATACCGCAGTAATGAGAGAAATACAATTTCGTGAGGCCCTGCGTGAAGCAATGAATGAAGAAATGCGCCGCGATGAGCGCGTGTTCCTGCTTGGCGAGGAAGTGGCAGAATACAATGGAGCCTATAAGGTGAGCCAGGGTATGCTGGCGGAATTTGGCGCAAAAAGGGTTATAGATACACCCATCGCAGAACTTGGTTTTGCAGGCATTGCCGTGGGTGCTGCCATGAATGGTCTCAGGCCCATTTGTGAATTCATGACGTTTAACTTTTCCCTGGTGGCTATTGATCAGGTGATCAATGCCGCAGCCAAGATGAACAGCATGAGCGCGGGTCAATTTACCTGTCCGATGGTGTTTCGCGGTCCAACCGGAAGCGCCGGTCAGCTGGGTGCCCAGCACAGCCAGAACTTTGAAAACTGGTATGCCAACACTCCTGGCCTGAAGGTTGTTGTGCCTTCCAATCCCGCCGATGCGAAGGGCTTGCTGAAAACCGCCATCCGCGACGAAAACCCGGTGATTTTCATGGAAAGTGAACAGATGTACGGAAACAAAGGCCCCGTACCTGAAGAAGAATACCTCATTCCCATTGGACTGGCCGACGTGGTAAGAACCGGCAGCGATGTAACGCTGGTTTCTTTCGGCAAGATGATGCTCCGTGCACATGCAGCCGTGGAAGAACTCGAAAAAGAAGGCATTAGCGTGGAACTGATTGACCTGCGCACCGTGCGCCCCATAGATTATGATACCGTGATCAACAGCGTGCGTAAAACCAATCGCCTGATCATCCTGGAAGAAGCATGGCCACTGGCTTCCATCAGCAGTGAACTGAGCTTTATGGTGCAAAAAAGAGCATTTGACTACCTCGATGCTCCCATCCACCGCATCACCAGTCAGGATGTACCGCTGCCTTATGCCTCCACCTTGGTTGAAGCATACCTGCCTTCTGTGGCCCAGGTGATTGCTGCCGCCAAGGCTGTTTGCTACCGATCCTGAGCATCCGCGCTGATGGACAGCGCACTTTGGCTGTTTCTGCTTTTACTGTTTTTGGCTGAAATTCTTGGCACGTTGGGTGGCTTCGGCTCCAGTCTGTTCATGATTCCCCTGGCCGGCATATTCTATCCCTTTCATCAGGTATTACTCATCACGGCATTCCTGCATGTCATCAGCAACCTTTCCAAGATTGCCCTGTTCAGGCATGGCCTAAATCGCTTTCTCTTGCTGTACATGGGATTGCCGTCGGTCATCGGTGTGCTGGCAGGTGCATTGCTTTCAGGTGCGGTAAACGACCAGGCTGCATCCCTGCTGCTGGGCATGTTCCTCACTTCGTTTTCACTCATCATGCTGAGCTTTCCGACATGGAAACTGAAAGCCAATGAACACAGCGCGGTGCTTACTGGCGGAACCGCAGGATTTACGGCAGGATTGCTGGGTACCGGTGGCGCCATCCGCGGTTTGGGACTGACTGCTTTCGGGTTGGAGAAAGCCAGTTTTGTGGCAACTTCAGCGGCCATCGACCTGGGTGTGGACGGCAGCCGGCTCGCCGTGTACTGGTTGGAAAGTTCGCTTCCTCCGTTTTTCTGGCAGGAACTTCCCTGGATGATCCTCGTAAGCTTCCTGGGCACACTCGCCGGAAGAACACTGTTGCATCGGGTTTCTCAAGACCAATTCCGGCAAATCATCTTGTTCCTGATATTAGGTGCCGGCCTGTGGAGTTTGTATGGCTTTTTCTTCGGAAGCCGGTAATTCACTCAGCGCAGCAGATGCACCGTACCCTTCATGTTGCCACGGTAATATCCACCGAAATAATATAACGACCAGGCATAAACACCTTCGGGTAAGGCCTTCCCGCGATAGGTGCCGTCCCATCCTTCGTCGGGATTCTTTGTTTCAAAAACCATGTTCCCCCAGCGGTCAAAGATGCGGAACTCATAGCGTTCCAACTCGTCCACATAAGGCTTGAACACATCATTGGTACCTGCTGAAACCGATGGCGTAAACGCCGTTGGCACAAAAACGCGGGTATTGCAACTGTTGAAGATGTTTATATCATCGCTGCCGGTGCATCCTTCCGCACTGCGCACGGTAAGTCGAACGTTGCCGGGCTGCGTGGCATTAAACACAGATCCGCTGCTGCCATCTGACCAGGAA
>JBEDND010000002.1:0-15978 GCA_041170785.1 Bacteroidota bacterium
ACGCACAATAGGGCTGATAACATAAATTGAAATCCAGCCACACAGAATCTCCTGCTTCCTTTTTCGCTTCCAGATAGCGGCCTGCACCATAAGTTTCCTTACCCGAGGTGAGGTCTTTAAACGGAATGAACAAATTCCCCTCATCGCCTTCAATTCCATAGGCTTGCAGGATTTGCTTCTTCCCTTCCACCTCAAATTCAAGATTTCCTTCAAGCAATACACTGCGGGGTGTTCCGGTAGAAGTTGCCAGCACCACCGGAGGACGGAATTCAGGCTTACGCCAAACCGCCCTCAGCTTCCAGCGGCTGTCTTCCGGGAAATAAGCCAATCCTTCAAAAGGCAAATTCCCCTTTCGAAACGGACTTTCCGGATCGAAGCGCATCAAACTGTCTTTTTGCGCACGAAGCAGGGCATAGCCTGATTTCGAACCGGTTTCACTGCCTCCGCAAGCCAACAGCAAACCAGGCAGCAACAGCATCCTTAAGCGAAACATGCCGCAAATTACAACTTGTGTGCTTGCGTTACCTTTGCCCTGCGTGAAGGCCGTCTTTAAAATCCTGAGCTACGTGAAGCAGTTCAAAGGGTATATCCTTTTGAATTTTGTATTCAACCTGGGCTATATCCTGCTGCAACTGCTCACCCTGCTGCTGGTGATGCCCGTGCTGAAGTTTCTTTTTCAGAGCGACGATACTGCCTTCAACACCGCCCGCGACAAAATGGGTAGCGGCAACTGGTTCAGCACCGTGTATTCTGATGCCGTGCTGTGGTTCAAAGAGCTGGTTGCTGCCGACCGCTTCACCGCTTTGTTCTACCTCTGCATTGCGCTGGTGGTCATCACCCTCATCAAAAATGCCTGTCGCTACCTTGCATTGTATTTCGTCGTCATCCTGCGCAATAAAGCCATTCGCAGCGTACGCCTCAAGGTGTTTCACAAGGTGGTTTCCCTTCCGGTATCATATTTCAGCAACGAACGCAAAGGCGATTTGATGTCGCGCATGAGCAACGACATGAAAGAGATTGAATGGGCCATGATGGTGAGCCTGGAAGCCCTGTACAAAGACCCGGTGAACATCGTCATCTTCCTCACCACGCTGATACTGATGAGCTGGAAACTCACCTTGTACGTACTGGTCACACTGCCCGTTGCTGCCCTGCTCATTGGCGTAATTGCCCGTACCCTGCGGAAGAAGTCCACCAAAAACCAAGAACAGGCCGGACATATCCTCAGCATGATGGAAGAAACCCTGGGCGGCATCCGCATCATCAAAGGCTTCGTGGCGGAGTCATTTGTGAAAAAACGCTACGAAAAAGACGATCAGGATTATACCCGACTGAATATCGCCGTGAGCCACCGCTACGACCTGGCTTCGCCCATGTCCGAAACCCTGGGATTTCTGGTTTCGGCCGTATTGCTGTGGTTTGGCGGCGGCATGGTGTTCCGCGGCGAGCTGGAACCCGAATTCTTCATTGCCTACTTCGGCATTTTCAGTCAGCTGATTCCACCTTTTAAAGGATTTTCACAGGCGCTGTATTCCGCGCAGCGCGGCATGGCCGGTTTGATGCGGGTGGAAGAAATCCTGCATGCACCGCTGGAAGTCACAGACCCGCAACATCCGCTGCCTGCGCCGCAGTTTAAAGAAGGAATCGAATTCCGGAATGTGGGCTTCAGCTATGGCAATAAATCAGTGTTGCGCAACATCAACCTGCATGTCCGCAAAGGCGAGATGGTGGCCCTTGTGGGTGCTTCCGGAGCCGGGAAAACCACGCTGGCCGATTTGGTTCCCCGCTTTTACGATGTACGCGACGGACAGATTCTGCTCGACGGACACGACATCCGCGCCTTCCGTCAGGAAGATCTGCGCGGCCTCATGGGCATTGTGGCGCAGGAGAGCATCCTGTTCAACGATACGGTATATCAAAACATCACCTTCGGAATGCAGGGTGTGGGCATGCAAGAAGTGGAAGCCGCCGCACGCATGGCCAATGCCCACGAGTTCATCATGCAACTGCCGGAAGGCTATGAAAGCAATATTGGCGACCGCGGCGGCAAACTCAGCGGCGGACAAAAACAGCGTCTGAGCATTGCCCGTGCGGTGCTGCGCAACCCGGAGATACTTATTCTGGATGAAGCCACCAGCGCCCTGGATACCGAAAGCGAAAAGCTGGTACAGGAAGCCTTGGACAAGCTGATGAAACACCGCACGAGCATTGTGATTGCGCACCGTTTAAGCACCGTTACACACGCCGACCGCATTGTGGTTTTACAGCAGGGCGAAATTGTAGAAACCGGGCGCCACGACGAACTCATGGCGCTGAACGGAACCTATGCCAAACTCATACGTTTGCAACAACTTTAACCCATGATCATATACAATGTAACCTGCCACATGGAGCCCGCGCTGGCAGAAGAATGGCTGGAATGGATGAACGAAGTGCATATTCCCCAAGTGATGGCTACCGGCTGCTTCCGCGAAGTGGGCATCCTGAAGGTGCTGACCAATGCCGCTGATGATGAGGGCGTGAACTACAGCATCCAATATCGCGCCCAGAGTTTGGCCGACTACGAACGCTACCGCGACCAGTTCGCTCCGGCCTTGCAACAGGAAACGAAAGCCCGCTACGGCGAACAAATCCTGGCCTTCCGCACCCTTTTGGAAGAAATCAGACCTCTGTCGCCGTTGGTGCATTAACCCGGGCATGCATGCACGCTTGGAATTCCGGAAAGAACGGAACGCCTGCAACGTGACCTGGGTCGCATTGAAATAAGGGGTTCAGGTTTTTCATTTGCATCATGATCATCATCGGTTACCTGCTGGCCGCCCTTGTCGGCATTTCCCTCGGACTGATTGGCAGCGGCGGTTCCATCCTCACCGTTCCCATCCTCGTGTACATCATGGATGTAGATCCGGTGGCTGCTACCGCATACTCCCTGTTCATTGTAGGCACTACGGCGCTGGTAGGCGGCATCCGCAATGCCATGCAAAAAACCGTGCATTTCCCTACCGTGCTGGTATTCGGATTGCCTTCCATTGCTGCGGTTTATGCCACCCGTAAATGGCTGGTACCTATAATTCCTGATGAACTGTTCAGCCTGGGCAACCTGGCAATCACCAAGCCCATCGCTTTGATGCTGCTCTTTGCCGTGGTGATGATCATGGCTTCTGTGTCCATGATTCGACCCGGCAAGAAGGGAACGGAAGCGGCCGATGCTGAAAACATCTCCTACAATTATCCCGTGATTCTGCTGGAAGGAACCCTGGTGGGTGTACTCACCGGATTAGTGGGCGCCGGCGGAGGATTCCTCATCATTCCTGCCCTGGTGCTGCTGGCCAAAATGCCGATGAAGCTGGCCGTTGGCACCTCCTTGTTCATCATTGCCGTAAAATCGCTCATCGGATTTACCGGCGACCTGCAAGGGAAATTGGTCATCGACTGGAATTTGTTGGGCCTGTTTACCGCCGCCGCTGTCGCGGGAATCTTCGGAGGCATCGCCCTTTCTAAAAGCATTCCCGGAGCCAAACTCAAAACAGGATTTGGTTGGTTTGTATTGGTGATGGGTTGTTACATCATCCTAAAAGAACTTTTGTTCCGATAAACGAATATGTGACTTAAGTAACGTAAAGCATTAAATTACCCATCGAATTTTGTACCTATGAAACAAGACATGCATATAGAACAAATTTATACCGGCTGCCTGGCACAAGGTGCCTACTACATCACTTCGAATGGTGAAGCAGCGATTGTAGATCCGCTCCGCGAAATCCAACCTTACCTAAACCGCCTGGAACGCGACGGCGTGAAGCTGAAGTACATCTTCGAAACCCATTTCCACGCCGATTTCGTTTCCGGTCACCTCGACCTGAGCAAAGCCACCGGCGCACCCATCGTGTACGGACCCAATGCCGCGGCGGAGTTTGACTGCATCCACGCCACCGACGGACAATTGTTTGAAGTGGGCAACATCAAAATCAAAGTGTTGCATACGCCCGGCCATACCATGGAAAGCACCACCTACCTGCTCATCGACGAGAACGGCAAAGACCATTGCATCTTCTCCGGAGATACGCTGTTCATCGGCGATGTGGGAAGACCCGATCTGGCGCAAAAAGCCGCGTCCATGACCCAGGAGCAATTGGCGGCAACCCTGTTCCACAGCCTGCGCACCAAAATCATGACCCTGGCCGACGACGTGGTTGTGTATCCCGCACACGGAGCCGGCAGCGCCTGTGGCAAGAACATGAGCAAGGAAACCGTATCCACCATCGGACAACAGAAAGCGGAAAACTACGCCCTGCGGGCCAACATGACCGAACAGGAGTTTGTGCAGGAAGTTACCGACGGACTGCTTCCGCCCCCGGCCTATTTTGGCATGAACGTGGCCATGAACAAAAAAGGCTATACCAGCTTCAACGAAGTGCTGAACAACGGCATGCGCGCGCTTGCTGCGGAAGCTTTTGAAGCGGCTGCGGAAGAAACCGGTGCCCTGATTCTGGATACACGTGCTGCAGCAGAGTTCTATAATGGATTCATTCCCCAGAGCGTGAATATTGGCCTGAAGGGCGATTTTGCACCTTGGGTTGGCGCGATGATTGGCGATGTGAACCAGCCCATCCTGCTCGTAACCGATGCGGGCAGCGAAGAAGAGGCCGTTACCCGCCTGAGCCGTGTAGGCTTTGACAATGTACTCGGACACCTGCAGGGCGGTTTCGCCACCTGGATGCAGGCGGGTAAGGAAGTGGACACCGTGCACCGCATCACGCCGGATGAGTTCGCCACCAAATTCGATAAAGCACAGAGCATGGTGATTGACGTGCGCAAGGAAAGCGAATACGCCGCCGAGCATGTGGAAGATGCCTACAGCAAGCCACTGGCCTACATCAATCAGTGGGTGCGTGATATTGACCCGAACCAGCATTTCTTCCTGCATTGTGCCGGCGGATACCGCAGCATGATTGCCGCTTCCATCCTGCAGGCACGCGGTTACCGGAATTTCAGTGAGGTTGAAGGTGGTTTCAATGCCATCGCCAAAACCGAAGTTCCCAAAACCGACTTCGTGTGCCAGAGCAAGGTGATGAAAGCCTGAGTGCACATTACATGATTTCCAGGAAGCCCGGCCCAGTGTCGGGCTTCCTGCGTTTTGGGGTACTTGCTTACACAACTGGCAAATTGATAATAAATCGCCGGAAGATGTATTGCTTCAGTTCCTACTCATACTGCAGGAGGAAAAGGTAAGCTTGTAAGTGTTGGCAATTTTAAATAGCCTAAAAGCAGTTGGCTACACTTCGTAAGCATCCTATCTTTGTTTACAAACAGTGCATTGACCGATGGCCCGAGTTCAGTCAAAGGAGGATATTGAAATATCCATTGCAAAATCGAAGGATATACTTGACCGACTAGGCGTTCAGTCCATACGTTTATTCGGCTCCTTCCTCCGTGATGAAATCCATGAGGACAGCGATATAGATTTACTCGTGGATTTTTACCCGGGAAAGAAAACGTTCGACAACTTCATGGATTTGGCATTTTTTCTGGAAGCCTCATTGGGTCGAAAAGTGGAACTTGTTACGCCGCAGTCGCTCAGTAAACATCTGGGTCCGCACATCTTGAAGGAGGTCGAATATGTCTATCCATCATGATCAACAATTGCTAAAGCATATTCTTGAAGAAACCAGCTTTCTACTTCATCATACCGGCAATTTGACCAAGGATGAATTCTTGACAGATGAAGTATTATGCCGCGCCACTATTCGAAGTTTAGAGGTTATTGGAGAGGCTACTAAAAAACTGACCGACGCTTTTAAAACCAGGCATGATGTCATAGAATGGAAGAAGATTGCGGGCAACAGAGATAAACTCATCCATGATTATTACGGGATTGACTATGAAATCGTGTGGGATATTTTAACTTCAAGAATACAGCAACTGCATAACTACATTCTTGAAATTCAAAAAGCATAATTCTTCCTGTAGCTAAGGGAAATCAGTCTCTATTTGATTGACTAATAAAATGGTGACTGATATTAAGTATTTATACAAACTTCAAGCACATCTTCATTAAAGTGGGATTACCATTCACATGGAACATGAATCATTGGAGGAAAACAATCTTCTGGTCTCCCATTAAAGGAATTACGCGGCTTACCGAACCTGTTATTTCAGCACCGTCAGGGAGCCGGATATTCGGTGGGGCTTCCCAAATGAATCCACGGCAAAAAGCATAAACACAAACACGCCCTCGGGCGCCGGCTTGCCTTGTACTTCACCGTTCCAACCAAATTCAGGGTCGGCAGATTCAAATAGCTTTTCGCCCCAGCGGCTGTAAATCTTCAGGCTGTAAGTGCGAAAGGTGCAGCCCTTGTACAGCGGCAGGAACACATCATTTCGCCCGTCGCCATTGGGTGTGAAGGCATTGGGAAGCTGCAGGTAACAGGCGCAATCCACCATGTAAACGTGTACTGAGTCATCCAGCTCACCGCAGGCGTTGGCAATCCTTACCCGATACAAACCGGGCTGCGATACCAGCCTGCGCGGTGGCAATGTCGCGTCGCGCCACGTGGCATCCGGGCCTGCATCCAGGGTGAGGCTGGTTCCGGCACACAATGCCATACTGTCGGGGAACACCGGCTGCGGTATTGCGCTGCGCGTGATGCGGATGGAATCGCGGTAAACACATCCATTGCTTACTGCCTGAAGCCTGTATATACCGGGTTGATGCACCAGAAAGGTTTTGCCTGTGGAAGCATCGGGCCAGCGGTATTCATCAAAATTCGCTTTCGTGTAGAGCAGCAGACTGTCACCGGGGCAAATGAGGGTATCGCGAAATGGGAACAACGAATAGTCTGTACTTTTTATCTGAATAAATCTTGCCACGGTATCCTTCCCCAGATAGCCATAAAAAACCACCCGCACGCTGTAAGTTCCGGGTGTGTTAAAGCGGTATTCAAAACTTCTGCCGCTCATTCGATGCAACACGAGCGCGGCATTCGCCGAATCCGTGATTTCCCATTGTATGGAATCTGCAGCGATGTTGTTGGTTCTGAATAGGGTAGTTCCATCAGGACAAATGCGATGGGTGAAGGTGGGAAGTTTTACAGCAAATGCAGGAAGTCCAACCAAAGTGGTTTTCCCGTTTAGTTCAAAGGCATGTTCCTTAAATCCACTTTGCGGTCCCGGTAAATTAGGTTGGGCCAGCATGTGTAAAGAGGTTTTGGCATATTCCGAGAAATACAATTTGCCATCCGGCCCCAAGAGCATGGCGAATATTCTGATTCCAAGGGGTGAGACCCTGGTTTCCGTGGCCTGTATCCATAAATCTGCTACAGTTAAATCGTATTGCCATACGGCGCCATTCCCTACATAGCTTCCCGTATACAAATGCCTGCCATCCGGAGAAAAAGCCACACCATAGATACGTGCTTTCCCTTCAGCCAGAATGCACTTGAGTTTCATGGTACCGCTGACACGATCAAAACTGAACAACTGCAATTTGTTATCCATGGCTTCAGCCAATAGTCGGCCATCCGGAGAAGGAACCAGATAACCAATCTGGGCCCTATTGTTGTTGTGCATGGCTCCGGCTTTTATAAAGCGCGGCTCATGCTGCAGGCCGGTATCACGTAAGGCCCACACCATGAAAGAATCGCTGAATTTGTTCACAGAAGCGCCATGTCCGATAATCCAATAGGTATCACCGCTGAGGTTCGGAATAGCCGCCAATTTTTCAGAACCGCGGTTTGCAATCTGCACCGGCTCCTGAACTACATCGCCCAAGCCATTATTTTCCCGCATATCCACCACCGCGTATTGAATTCCCGGATCCGGCGACTCAGTAGCAGCAGTGGTAAACACATAATACCGATCATCATTTCCGGGTTGGGGCACAATCAGGGCGGACATCGTTGAACTTGGATGGCCCTTCATTCCAGAACCATTGGGCATACGGTTGTGGTTGCGGTCCCAAATGCTAACTCCGTCTGTGTAAAACAGCAGTTGCCCGCGTTCGTCGCTGAATGCACTGCAGCCCTCAATCGTATTTAATTTCCCGCCGTTCACATTATTCGGCATGCCACCGTTGAAATTCAGTCCGGCATATTCGCCAAAAAACCAATGGTTGTTGTGTTGCGCCTGCAGGCCATTCAGACTTGAAATTAAGGCCAATACAATACACCGAAACAACTGGCTATGGGCAAGTTCTCTCAGCGTGTTGCGGTATGATTTCCAGCCTGACAAAAAAGGTGTTTGATGCAATTTAATGGAAATATCCGGGCTTTGGTTTACCTGGAATACACATCCTGGATGCTCGGGGAAAAATCGCCTGACTTTTTTGCATGCATCATGCACATGCCAAATGTGACTACAGTTACCGTTCGGCACCCGCAATCATCTTCAACTTTGTAGTTCGAAACCATACACCTGACTCCCATGAACCGCACAAAGCAATTCTTCATGACCCTGACCTTTCCGGCGCTGATGCTGATGGCTGCCCAAAGTTCATGCAGGCCTGCGGCTCAGGGAACGGCAAACAATTCCAAACAAGAAATCAATCAAAACATAGATACCATGAACACCATCATCGTTGACGTACGCACCCCCGAAGAATGGCAATTTGACGGCCATGCCCCATGCAGTGTAAACTATCCGCTCGGACCGGTATTTGAATCAAAAATCGACAGCCTGAAGACTTATGACAAGGTAATTGTTGTGTGCCGCAGCGGCGGTCGCGCCTCCAGTGCCAAAATGATGTTGGAACAGGCCGGAATCCGAAACGTAGAAAATCTGGGACCCTGGCAAAACGTATCTTGCAACTAAAAAAACATGAACATATTCGAATGGATTTCACAACCCTGGCCCTGGTATGTGGCCGGGCCTTTGATTGGGCTCACCGTACCGGCATTGCTCATTCTGGGCAACAAATCCTTCGGTATTTCTTCCTCCCTGCGCCACATCTGTGCAGCTTGTGTTCCCGCCGGATTACCCTTTTTTAACTACAACTGGAGGAAGGAAATCTGGAATCTGTTTTTCGTGGGTGGCATTCTTTTCGGAGGAATGATTGCTGCGCAACTGCTCGCGAACCCTGAACCTGTGCAGGTACATCCCAAGTTGGCTGCCGAACTGAGCAGCTACGGCATCAAGAATTATGAGGGTCTGGTTCCGTCTGATCTGTTCAACTGGAATACTTTATTCAGCCTGAAGGGATTCATCATGATGGTGCTGGGCGGATTTATGATTGGCTTCGGCACCCGCTATGCCGGAGGCTGTACCAGTGGTCACGCCATCATGGGCATCTCCTCGCTGCAGTGGCCTTCCGTGATTGCCACCTGCTGTTTTATGGCCGGTGGATTCCTCATGGCCAATGTCATCCTTCCCTTTATTCTTTCATTGTAATCAATTATGGAAACACAAAACAAGAATACCGATTTTGAAGTGCGTTCGCTGGACACCATGTGTGTGAACGACAGCGAGCTGCAACACCCCTGGTGGTATAACCTGAAATACAGTGTGGTAGGCATCCTATTCGGAATCATTTTCGTGAAGGCAGAAATCGTAAGCTGGTTTCGCATTCAGGAAATGTTCCGGTTGCAGTCTTTCCACATGTACGGTGTGATTGGAAGTGCCATCGCCGTGGGCATGCTGAGCATCTTCATCATCCGGAAACGGAACATCAAAACCATTTACGGGGAAGCCATTGAAATCCATCCGAAGCCCTTCAACAAGGGGCAGATTTACGGCGGTTTGCTGTTCGGCCTCGGCTGGGCGATTACCGGAGCCTGCCCCGGCCCGTTGTTTGCCCAAATTGGCACAGGTGCCACGGTAATTGCCGTAACCCTGCTCAGTGCCGTCGCCGGAACCTGGTTCTACGGACTGATACGGGAAAAACTTCCTCATTAAACACCCATGAATCATCCGGAAGTAACCCGTCAGTTGTTCCGAGGGCTGCGTATGCTGCTGGTGCTGATGCTGTTCGTAGGCTTCGGCATCTTGTACATCGGAAGGATGCTGTTTCTGCCCCTCAACAAGTTGGCAGAGACAGCACCGGACAGTGTAAGCTACACGCCACAAGCGTCCGCAGCTTCTTACTGGACTGCACCCAATCCGGAACAGATGGACGATGCAGCCATGAAAGCTGTAGTGCTTTACGGAAAGGAGCTGATTGCCCATACGTCGAAATACCTCGGACCGCAAGGTTCGGTGGCTCACATCAGCAACGGGTTGAACTGTCAGAACTGCCACCTGGAAGCCGGCACCAAGGTGTTTGGCAACAACTACGGTTCTGTGGCTTCCACCTATCCCAAGTTTCGGGCGCGAAGCGGCAGCATGGAAAACATCTACAAAAGGGTGAACGACTGCTTTGAACGCAGCCTGAATGGAACAGCGCTGGATACCAACAGCAAAGAAATGCAGGCCATTGCTGCCTACATCCGCTTTCTGGGGAAAGATGTTCCGAAAGGAAAAAAAGCAGAAGGCTCCGGATTAAAAGCACTGGCTTACCTGGACCGGGCCGCCGATCCTTCCAAAGGAAAAACGGCCTATGCCGCCAAATGCCAAAGCTGTCACCAGGCCAACGGAGGCGGAACCCTTAACACGGAAGGCAATGAATATACCTATCCGCCTCTATGGGGGAAGAACAGCTATAACGATGCGGCCGGATTGTATCGCCTGAGCAATTTCGCCCGCTACATACACGCCAATATGCCCTTGGGCGCTACCCACGAAAACACCCTGCTAACGGCAGAAGAAGCCTGGGACATCGCCTCTTTTGTGAACACCCAGGAACGCCCGCATAAAGCCGTTCCCAATGACTGGCCCGATGTTTCCAAAAAACCGGTGGATCATCCTTTTGGCCCGTACAGCGATGCCTTCACCGAAACACAGCACAAATACGGCCCCTTCAAACCCATGGTGGCTGCAACAAAGAAGTAACTCCAGAAAACCAAAGCCTATGGCACAAAAACGACGTGATTTTTTAAAGAAAATGGGTGCACTAAGCGCCGGAGCCGGACTCCTTGTGCCTGGAGGATTGCAAGGCGCCCTGCCCGATGTGCTCAACGGACCGGATGACGCAGCTTCAGCGCCTGAAAGCAAGGGAAGCACGTTTGTGCATATCCTGCAAACCACCGATGTACATTGCCAAATTCATCCGCACGATGAGATGTTCTGGGAAAACGATCGCGCCGTGTTCCGAAAGGCCGGTGGTTATGCCGCTATTGACGGCTATTTCCGCGCGTTCCGGAAAAAGAATCCGCATACGCTGACCGTGGATACCGGAGACATGTTCCAGGGCAGTCTGCTCGCCTGGAATACCAAAGGGCGCGCCATGGTACCCTTGCTCAATCGCCTGAGTTACGACCTCTATCTGCCCGGAAACTGGGACGTGATGTATTACAAGAAAGCCATGCAGGAACTGCTCGGCGGACTGTCTGCACCGAAGGTTTGCACCAATATGTTTCACGATACCGGCGAAGGAAAACCCGGCATGCACATCTTCCAGCCCTATTATGTGTGGTACGTTGCGGGCATTCGGATTGGATTTCTCGGATATACCGACCACCTGGTACCCATCCGTCAGTCACCCAACTACAGCAAAGGCATTGTTTACACCAAGGCTGAAGAAAACCTGGCACATTATGTAAAAGTTTTGCGTGAACAGGAAGCCTGCGATATTGTTCTGGTGCTCGCCCACATGGGCCTTTCCCAGCAAATTCACCTGGCCAACCATCCGGCCTGTGAAGGCGTAGATTATATCCTCGGTGGCGACACCCACGAACGCGTGCGCAAACCTATTGAATGCACCTATGCCAAAGTGGTGGAACCCGGCGCCTTCGGTTCATTCGTGGGGCAGCTGAGTCTTGAAGTAAAGGACGGCAAAGTGGTTTCGCAATCTTATGAGCTGACCGAAATCGGAGCGCAAAACGCCAAGCCTGATAAAACGATGGCAGCACTGATCGCCGCAGAAGAACAAAACTACAAAGCCGAAGGCGACAAGATTATCGGATACAGCAAGCTGCCCTTGTACCGCTATTTTGTGATTGAGAATACTATTGACACCCTGATCCTCAATGCCCTGAACGATCAATTGCCGGAAGCAGATATCGTTTTGTCGAACGGATTCCGCTTTTGCCCGCCCCTATCTACAGCCAATGCAGAAGGTTTGATTCCGATTACAGAATCTTACCTGTGGGATATGCTTCCCTTCGATACGCCCGTGCGTATCGGCAAAGTAAGTGGCTCCCAATTGATGCAGTGGCTCGAAAAGGAACTGAACAACGTATTCGCTAAAGATGCCTCCAAACGCTTCGGCGGTTGGGTGGTGAAATTCAAAGGCATGCAGGTGGAATTCAAGGCTTTTGAAGAAGCCGGCAAAAGGGTGCAGCGCGTACTCATCGGAGGCGAGGCGCTTGACCTCACAAGAACCTACAGCATCAGCGCCTGTGAACGGGACGGCGATCCTGCCGACATGCTTTGCCGCATGCGCAATGTGCAGGAACTGCGCACCACCGCACATACCTTGCATTCCTGCGTCAAAAACTACCTCTCTAAACACTCACCTGTAGAACCTGTACCTCCGGGCAATGCCATCGCCCTCGACGCGCCTTCCACCCTGCTCACCCAGGTTTATGGCGTAGATTATCAATTTCGTTAAATAACAAACCACACCTCATGAACAAGTTTAAAAATCTGATGCAACTGAGTTTGCTGTTGCTGACTTTGACCGGCATTCCATCTGCACAGGCCGCAACCGAACACAAACCCAAGCCACACCGCATTATTTTCCAGATGGTAAGCGGTGATACTCAGTCGCACAAGGCCCTGATGAAACAACTGCAGAACATCACCTCCGTAGCGCCAAGCACCCAAATTGAAGTGGTGTGCCACGGCCCCGGACTGAATATGCTTACCAGCGACAAAAGCGTGGTGGGCAGTCAGCTCAACACCATGGTGGGCAAGGGCATCGCTTTTTACGCCTGTGAATTTTCTATGAAGGAACGCAAGGTAGCCCAAGAGCGCATCCTGCCGGGCATCGGTTTCGTAAAGGCCGGAATTATTGCCATTGTGGAAAGGCAGGAGCAGGGTTGGAGCTATATAAAGGCTGGATTCTAAAGAAATGAAAGAACTTAGGCTGTTGCGCATCATGGCAGCAGCAATTCTGATGCCCGCCGCCCTGCACCTATCGGCGCAACATCAGGAGCTGCAGGAACGTCCGGCTTTATGGCGCGGTCATCAACAACAGCACAGCGATTCTGATGCTTTAGTCCAGTACTTCAAGGCGGGTCAGTTTCATGGACATTTCCGAAGCTTTTTCAGTGCTACCGACAATGGACATGACCTGAGCGATTATCAGGCAATGGCCGCGGGCGGAGGCATTCGCTTTGAAAGCAAATCCTGGAAAGGATTTCAGTTTGGTGTCAGTGGATTTTACATCTTTCATGTATTTTCCAACGACCTCGCCAAACCCGATCCGATTACCGGCCAGGGCAACCGCTACGAGGTTGGACTATTCAACCAGGAAGATCCGGGCAGCCACCATCATATTGACCGATTGGAAGAGTTCTTTGTGAAATACAGCAAAGGGAAAAGCCATATTGCCTTTGGCAAGCAACTCATCAATACCCCATTCATCAACCTGCAGGATGGCCGCATGCGCCCAACAGGTGTGGATGGCGTTTGGGGTGAACTATACACAGGTAACAAGCTGAACTTGCAAGGAGGCTGGATCTATGCACTTTCTCCACGTGGCACCGTTCATTGGTACCACGGAGGTAAGTCTATTGGTGTTTATCCCGCCGGGCTGAACCCGGACGGAACACCTTCCCGCTATGCGGGAAACGTGCACAGCAAGGGCGTGGGCATGCTGGGTTTGGATTACAAACCTTCGGCAGCGTTCAATCTGCAACAGTGGAATATGTGGATCGAAGGTGTTTCCTATTCCGCGCTGGCACAGGCAAACTTTCAGAAAAAACTGCCCCGAAACAGACAGCTCGGCGCTTCCCTGCAAGCCATAAACCAACATGCGCTGGGCACCGGCGGAAATGAAGATCCGCAGAAAACCTACATGACACAGGGCACCCGTTCGTTCACTTTTGGTGCAAAAGCAAACTACCGCAACGGCCCCTGGGAACATAGCCTCAACTACAACCGCATCACGGCTGCCGGTCGTTACCTAGTGCCGCGTGAATGGGGCCGCGATCCCTTCTTCACCTTTTTACCCAGAGAACGAAATGAAGGATTGGGCGATGTGCATGCATTGGTGCTGAGAAGCGGTTGGACTTCCCGGAACAAAGCCATCAAATACAACCTGGGTGGCGGTTATTACCGGCTTCCCGACGTGCGCAATACACGCCTCAATAAGTACGGCATGCCCAGCTATATGCAGCTCAACAGCGACCTGCGCTACCATTTCCGAAAAGGATTTTTGCAGGGTCTGGATGCCCAACTGTTGCTGGTGTTGAAGCGCAATGCCGGCGAAACCTATCAAAACCTGAAATATGTATTCAATAAAACCGATATGGTTTTATACAACTTCATCCTGAACTACCATTTCTGAAGGAAGAAATGGGACGGATGTGAACCGCAATAACAACCGCGTTTAACTTCACCTTCTTGCCTGTTCCTTAGTTCCTGCCACAGGCTTCAAGGCATACACGCGCACGGTTCCGAAGGAATCTACCAGCCGATCGAATTGTGCGGCAATGTCGGGTTGGCGTTCCAGCTTACGGCTGTCGGAATAGATGAAGGCCGCTCCGCGTGCACGCCAGGATTGAAGTGAATCGGCGCTAAGTCCGTCCTTTTCAAAACACCAACCCTTTTTATCCAGGTGATAGAGCCAGATGAAATGGGATACATCATTGCCGGCAACTACCAAGGCGTCTTCAGGAACCGCAGCCTGCAAGGCCGGTTTATGCCGGAGTACATCCGCATTAAAACCCGGGTTTTCCGGATTCCAGCGTTGGTGCATGCGGAGGTGCGTATTCAAAGGCGCCAGCAGGATCATACCCATGGCCAACTTTTGCCAAATACCGGAACTGCCTTCAAGCGCTTTCACAGCCAGTCCAACGGGCAAAAATACCAGTGGATAAAACGGATAGAAATAATAGTCGTGGTCATTCCTGATGGCGTTTGCTTCATACACATAGAACAACACCAGGGCCAGAAACCACAAGGCCAGCACAGGAAATCCGAGGCGCCGATACATCTGATTTCTAAAAAACAAGACCGTACCTGCAAGGAACAATGGCAACAGCACATAACCCAGCAGCAACTCCGGCAAGGTGGACACCAGGTTGTGGCCCACATAACCCAAAGTATTGCTCAGGCTTTCCCAGTTTCCCAAAATACCCTGGGTAATCACATGCGCCTTCCATTGGGGAATTACCCAGGCATACCAAGCAAGCGGCAACAAAATGGGGAGAAAGAATATCATGCCCTGAATCCAGAGGTTCTTCAGGGTTTTGGTACGCCATAATTGCTGCAGAAAATACCAGCCCGGCGCGGCGTACCAAACAATAAACGGCAACTTCACTGCCACCCCGGCGGCCAGGGCAACACCACCCAGAAAAAGGTGCAGGCGGCTTCCGTTGCTTACATATTGAAAGAACCAGGCCATGCCCCAAAGCGACAAACACAGCGCAAGGTTGTCGGGCATGGGGTTGATGCCGTGGTAGTAAAACGCCGGAGAAAAGAGCAAACCGCCGGCAGCAACAAAAGCGGCAACCTCTGAGTTCAGCAGCTGCCGGATCAGTTTGCCGAGTGCCAGCGCTGCCAGACAATAACAGAGAAACATAAACAGGCGGCTCACCCACAACTGCGGACCGGTGAGTTTCCAGAGTGCGGCAACAGTCCACTGCATGAGTGGGAATTCCATCAGAAAGATCCCGTCACCATCGCCGCGTTCATCGCGCCGCGGGTGCAGGATGTTCATGTCTTCTTCATAGAATGGCCGAATGGTTGCCTGCGTTTGGGTTTGCCGCCAAACATGAATGC
>JBEDND010000003.1:0-14724 GCA_041170785.1 Bacteroidota bacterium
AGCACTGCTGAGCAAATAAAACCACTTTTCCCGAGGTTCAAGGCCAGGATCAGCAAACTCATGGTGAGGAATGAGGTTCCAATAAAAATCGACAGCATTCTGCCAAATCGGTCGGCCAGGCGCCCGGAAATCAGGCGCACCAACAGCGATGCAACAATATACACGCTCATGTAAACCCCTTTGTTGCTGAAACCCAAAGCTTCTGTATAATCGGGAATTACCGTAAGAATAACCCCTAAAGAAGCACACACCAGCAACATAATCACAGAGGGAACCCATACGTCTGTATCCATAATTCCGCGCCTATCAATCCGCAGCAGCCTCAGCTGAAAACGCTGCCTTCGCCAAAGTGTTTCTGGCATACGTGAAAACAAATACAAGGCAATGGCAGCCGCAACGGCAGAAACCACGTACATCCATTCGCGCGACAATATAGCAGCGGCAACTGGCCCGAGCGAAAAACCAATGGCTGTACCCACATTGCTAAGCAGTCCGTGTATGCCCATTGCTTCGGCCCTTCGGGAAGGATGAACGGTATCGGCGATGAAGGCCGTACTGCCTGTAGGCGTGAATCCTGTGCTCATGCCATGCATCAAACGCAAGGCAAAAAACATGGTTACCAAATGTACCCAAGGATACAACAACCCGCAGATGAGCGTTGCAAGGGCGCCAATCATCATCACAGGTTTACGTCCGATGGTATCTGTCAATACACCACTGAATGGCCGCGAAATCAGCGCCATTAAAGAAAAAGCGGGGATGACCAAACCTTTAAGGTCAGGTCTGCCTAGGTCGGTAAGGTGCTTGTTAAATTCGGGAACAGGCAGGTTGAAGCTGCAGAAAAACATCAATGAACCCAGGCTCATCAACCAAAACTGCGGTGGAAACGCAATGCGTTCAGCCATGTTTCGATACCAGCGGCATCCTTCTTCCGTTGCCAAACGCCTTACTGCTTACCCGTAAAATGGGCGGCGCTTGAAATCGCTTGTATTCATTGCGGTGCACCATTCGAATCACGCGGTGCACGAGGTCAGCATCAAAACCTGCATTCACCAGTTGAGCCATACCTTTTTGTTCTTCGATGTACTGAAAGAGCAAATCGTCAAGCACGGCGTAAGGCGGCAGCGAATCCTGATCTTTTTGGTTTGGCCTTAATTCTGCGCTGGGCTCCTTGGTGATGATGGTTTCTGGAATTAGGGGTTCATCTTTGTTGATGTAGGCAGCCAATGCGTACACACTGGTTTTGTACACATCTCCAATTGGACTGAGACCACCGCACAAATCACCGTACAAGGTGCTGTAGCCCACCGCCATTTCACTTTTATTGGAAGTATTCAGCAACAAGTGATTATGTTTATTGCTGTAGGCCATAAGAAACAGTGCACGTACCCGCGCCTGTATATTCTCTTCTGTTACATCAGGTGGTAAGGCACCAAAAGCCGGCTGTAATGATTCAAGGGTGCCGGAAAAAACCTGCGTAATGGGCAGTAATAAATAAGGGTTCCCCAAATTCTCAGACAGCCATTGAGCGTCGCTGATTGATCCTTCGCTGGAATATGGAGACGGCATCAACAGGGCCTGTACATTGGAAGCACCCAAAGCCCGGCAGGCTAATGCCTGAACAACGGCACTGTCAATACCTCCTGAAGCACCCACCACAAGCTTCCTAAATCCGTTTTTGGCACAATATTCCCTGATTCCAAAAACGATGGCATCATGCAATAATGCCATGGGCTCGGTCTGGTTTGCGGACAAAGGAGCTTCCGCGCGCAACCCATCTTCTCCCAATTCCACATAGGCGAGGTGTTCTTTAAATCTCGGCAATTCAAGAACCACATTGCCCGCAGCATCCACCACCATGCTGTTTCCATCGAAAATAAGGTCGGCGTGTGCACCTACTTGATTTACATAAACCACAGGCAACTGATACCTTCGGGCATTGTCTTGCAGCACTTCCCTGCGTTTCACTTCCTTTCCTAGATCAAAGGGAGAGGCAGCAGGGTTGATGAGCAATGCTACCTGCGCTGTTTTCAATTCGTCAAGCGGAACACGGGCATACGAAAAATCATTGTGGCGATCCCAAAGGTCTTCACATATTAGCACACCGGTTTTCACTCCTTGGATGTCATCCAGGTGCAGTGCTGCCGAAGGCTCAAAATAGCGCGCTTCATGAAAAACATCATAGGTAGGCAACAGGCTTTTGTGATGCACCGACAATACAGCGCCATCACGCAGCACAAAGGCCGCATTGTGCAACGACCGGCCCATACCCGCGTTTCGATCTACAGAACCTACAATACACGTAATACCATGACAGGCGGCAGCTATGTCATGCACGCTGTCCATACATGCGTCAACAAACCAATCGTAATCCAAAAAATCTTCCGGCGGATAGCCGCAAACAGCCAGTTCACTAAACACAATCAGCGCTGCCCCTTCAGAACTTGCCTGTGCAATAGCATTTTTAATTTTCGTGCGGTTGCCCTCGAAATCACCAATTAGGTAATTCAATTGGGCCAGACAAATTTTCATTTAAGCCCTTGATTCAGAAGAAAACACCCACGTTCAGTGCAAGAAAATTGCCACGGCCAACAGCGGCGGCATCTCTAAGGAAATCGTTGAGCCCGTTGTCAAAACGCAAACCCAAATTCAGCATGGTTGATCCGCTGATGCGGTATTCAACACCGGCGCCCATTACCATGGAAAAACGCAGGATCGACACATCATCACGAAAAACACCTTCCCCGGAGCGTCCATTGAAATCATTTTCAGTGCCGTTGGGTGTGTATTTCTTGGAAACATACACAGGATTAGACCAAGTGCGTACGGCATTATTGATCAGAAATGATGGCGCAATTCCAAACTGTCCGTACCAAATGAACTTTCCAATTTCATTGGTTTTCAATTTTAATGCCACCGGAAGTTGCACGTACTGAAGTTTATAATCGAATGAAACGTCAGCATAAGGCTGCGCAAAACCTCCGCGGTAATAAATAAGCGTATCCTGATGATCCAGGCTCAGAGACATGCTGCTAACCAGCATTTCCACCGACAATGCATAGTTTTCACTAAAAGATCGGTCGGCCATCAGGCCATAGGAAAAACCGAGGCCAAGTCCATCTGATTTCACCTGATCGTTGAGGGCCTGCATCCAGGAGAAGTTTGGCGAGGCTTTAAACCCCAAACGCAACTTCCTCACCGAAGGCATTTCTGTTTTTTGTTGCGAAACGGCAACTTGTGCGCACAAACCTAAACAAGCCATCAGCAGGAACCCTTTTCTTTGCAGGCTGATTCTTCTGAACATGGTTGCGAAGTTCATAAAAAAATACGGTACGTGGGCAGTGCTTTCCATGATGCTTGGCTGTGGCAGGACTGCTGAACCCAAATATGAAATCAAGGATGTATTTACTGCACTGGAACAGAAGTCCCAAGGAAATTTAGACCCACAAGCATACCTGGACCTGAAGCGGAAGTTTGGGGTGTTTTTTGACTATTACACCCAGGAAGTACTTGGATTGTGGACTCCTTCTGATTCAGCAACTGCAGCCAGGCTTAACTTCTTCGCGCAGCGTAACAGTTACGTGCTGAAGCGAATCAAGGTTGCCAAACAAGCGTTGGCCATCCAAACCAAAGACATGGGAAAAATGCTCGCGGGCTGGTCCGAACAATTCCCTGCTGACTCCCTGCCTGAGATTTACGCCTACTATTCTCAGTTCAGCAATTACTTTACCTTGGCCGCTCCGTTAGCAAATGGCAAAGTCGCTTTGGGATATAGCGTTGAAATGTTCCTTGGCGATACATTCATTGGCTACAAGAGTTTGGAATTGCCCAAATGGTATGGCCGTTTTACCCAGCCGGATCTGGTGCCGCCCATGTTGGCCATGGCACATCTGAATTACCTGTTTGACTCAGGCAATGCCAGAAACAATATGTTGGGCGAAATGATTTATTACGGTAAACTGTTGTATGCAACATCTGTCATTGCTTCCTGGATGGAAATTTACCGCATTGCAGGCCTTTCTGAAGCTGAATGGAAATGGTGCCTGGAGGAAGAAGCAAACATCTGGAAACATTACCTCGATGCACAGGTATTATACAGCAGCATCCGCCTGGAATTCAGTCGTTATTTTATTGAAGGAAATGAAACCAGAGGCAGCGGAATCCCTGAACATTGCCCGCCTATGATTGGCAGATGGAGCGGTTACCGCATTGTGGAAGCATTCATGCGCAAAAACAAAAACATGAGCCTGAAAGACCTGATGCTGCTGAACGACCCGGAGCGCATCCTGCGGGAATCTGCCTATAAACCAAAATGAAGCCTCCATTTACACCTCCCGTATTTGAACCGAAAAATCCGGATTTCCGGGAAGACCTGCAGTTAATCATGCCCGGTCAGCACTTCATGAAGCATATTGGATTTGAATTGAACCTTGTGGAACCCGGACTTGCCGAAGGTCATATACACCTTGGTCAGCAACACCTGCAGCAGCATGGTTATTTACACGGTGGCGTGAGTGCAACCGTTTGCGACTTGGTGATGGGCTTTGCCGCATGGACCTTGGTTCCCAAAGGCGCCGGTGTTGTTACTGCCGACCTGAAAACAGACTACCATCTTCCCGGAATCGGTACTGTGCTTTATGGCCGGGGAAGGGTTGTCAAAACCGGCAACATGCTGCATTTCTGCGAAGCCGAACTATGGCTCGATGATGGCCCTGTGGTTGTGCGCGCCACGTCCATCATGTGTACCGTTGTCAAAGCGCTGCAATAAGCTTAACTCCGTCTGGTTTTATACTTATTGAATAATTCCTTCAACGGGGCATTGGATGCGCGCTTCACCTGCATTTTGAGTTGCTTTTGTTCTGCCGTGGTTAAAGCCTCCCAGGCGCCATGGGCCAGCAATTGCCTGCATAGCTCCAAGGAACCATGACCGGTCGCTGCAAACAGCAGAGGTTCACCGTTTTGCTCAGGCACTTGCACGGATGCTCCATGTTGAAGCAGTATGGAAACCAAAGCTGTGTTGCCCTCCTGCACCGCATATTGCAATGCGGTTTTAGCGTTCCCGTCCGGAATATCTACCTGTAATTGCGCACATTGCAATAAACGTTGCAGCGCCAGACTTAACTGCCCACGCTGCACCAGAATATGCAACAGCGCGGCCTTGGATTCATCGCGCCGGTTTACGTCAAAACAGCCCCGATTACAAGCCATGTTCAACAAAGTATCCAATAATAAATCCTGCCCATGTCGCGCCGCAGCGCACAATAAATCCTCCTCAGCGCCACATAACAGGTTCAAATAAGGCAAATACAACGCTGTCTCCTGTATGTTGCCACGCAGCAACTGATATTGCATGTTTGCGACGAGCATCGGCTGCAACACCTTAGCGGGCAGGGCGCTGAATCGCTGAATGGCATTTCCGTATAAGGGCAAAGGGCCAAGCGTTGCATCCTTCAAGGAAGTAGCATATGGACCCGGAATCAGTATGCCCAGGGCTTTACCCTGTAAATTCACCACTGCCGATCCGAAAGTGGCACGCGTAAACTGTTCTTCGATAAACACCGATTTCTCCCCTTCATCTGCACCTATGGTGATGGGCTGAAGCGTTCCGTCGTCCATACAAACGTGCAACTCATCTCCCAATTTGATTGGCGTAAATGCTATGTTGAATATAGGTAAGATGGCAGTTCGTTTCAGTTGCCACAAGGCGTAATTTTCGTCTATTCCACGCAAACCTGTGTACGCATGTACCAAGGGCCTTACTTCGTAAATGGCAGAATCTGGAATCTGTTTGGAAAGAAAATGCGACGGAATCCAGAAACACTGCTCTTGTTGTATTTCGGCTACCTTCATACCGGCGCCAATGAGCAGGTTTGGTGCGATTAAAAAGGCTGCGCCTTGCGGTTGATATGGAACATCAGGAGTGTGATGAACATCTGCTGCAACAGTTCCTTTGTCGCTGCGCATCCGTACAAGCGCCTGCTTGGTAAAAATATAGCCTGTTGTTCCGGTGAAACGGGCAACTGGATTGGAAACCTGTGGATGTATCACGGATTGCGCTGAACCCGGAACGGGCAGCAACAACATAGCAAAGCCAAACAAGAACACCCTGTTCAGGAACATTGTCGGCGTGTTCCGTGACCACATCAATCCAGCAAAATATTCAGGATGTTTTGTACCGCGGCCGCCGTTTGTGCTTCCAGCTTCCAAGCAGCACGCGTAACTGTTTCGGGATTCAGTGTCAAGGTGCGGATCATTCCGGAGCGGCTCACCAATACCTCCACTTGCTGGTTGGCCTGTAGCAATCGGTTTACTTCATCCAACGAGTTCCCGGTTCGGCGGCCATCCACGGCTATCAATTCATCGTTGACATTCAGTCCGCCTTTCCATCCCGGCAGGTCGCGTTCCACATACTTTACCAACAGTCTGCCGTTTTCAAAAGCGGTACTTATTCCGAGGGTAGTTTCCGGTTTTCCCGGGTTGGTGGCCGAAATACCAGCTTTGGCAAGAATGGCAGCATAATCTGGTGTTTCGGTGCTTTCCACCAGCCTCCGTATTTCCGCACCCAGGCCGGCACCGCCCACTGCGTCGAGCATGGCGTAAAACTCATCATTGCTAAACCCGCGTTCGGGCCGCCTGAGGTATAAGTTCCAAAGTCCCTTCATCACATCATCCAGGTTGCGGGTTCCTGCCGTCCTTGAAGTAATCATGGCATCGAGCAGAAAGGCCAGTACTTGTCCTTTTCCATAATAACTGATGGTGGTATTTCGGCTGTTTTCGTTGGGCCGATACTCTCGAATCCAGGCGTCATGACTGCTTGCTGCAAGCGTTTGATAGAAGCGTCCGGGGCGCTGTTCCAGGTCGTTTATGGCCGCGGCCATTTTGCCAAGATACGCTTCGCGGGAATAGAACCCTGCTCGACGCAGGATGAGCTCATCGTAGTAGCTGGTGATTCCCTCAGCAACCCACAGCATATCGGTATGATTCTCTTTGCTGTAATCAAATGGCCCCAATGCTTCAGGCCTGATGCGCTTCACGTTCCACAAATGCAGGTATTCATGTCCGCACAAACCCAAAAACTGCTTGTATCGCGTGGCGTTGTTCCATTGCCAACGTGGCATCATCACGGTACATGAGTTGGCGTGTTCCAGTCCGCCTCCTCCGGCTTCGGTGTTCAGTACGATGAACAAATAGCTTTTGCTCGGATGTTGTCCGAAAATCCCGGTTGTGGTATCGCAAATAGTCTTTAAATCATGCACAAAAACAGGCATATCATGATTTCCCGGACCAACCACCGCAACGGTATGCGGAACCCCATGAACCTGGAAATCAGCGGTTTGATAATTTCCGGCGATCAGCGGTGCATCCGCCAAAGCATCATAGTTTTCAAATGAAAATACATGTGCTTGGGTGCTTTTGGTTTGCGGAAGCGCCACATGAACTTGCTTCCAGGTATTGGGAAGCTGTACTTCCAAGGTTCCCGGTGCATCTTTTAATTGTTCGGCCAGCATAAACACCGAAGTTTGATGCAGAAACGCCATGTCGGCGTCGATGAATGAGGTGCGTACAGACCATTCAAACGCATAAACCTTGTAAGAAACCGTGATCGATTTCAAACCTTTCACCGGAAATTGCCAGGTGTTTTTATCGGTGCGGATATAAAGAACTTTTTGGCCATCAGCCACTGCGTTTACCTGTTCCACACTTTTGGCAAATTCCCGCAGCAAGTAGCTGCCGGGCGTCCAAGATGGCATGCGGATGTCAAGCACCTGTTCTTTGAATCCCGTGATGTGCATGCTTACTTCAGCGTAATGCGTGTGCGGCTCAGGGAATGAAACACGGTAGTTTATGTGTGGTGTGGAAAGAAGTTCCATGGTGGTCAGGCTGGTGATGCATAGCGACAAAATGGTACGGCGCATGAGCGCAAAATTAAGTAGCTTGCCTGCAATTCAATGACTCATGAACCTTCGACTGTGTGCCTCTTTGCTGAGCCTGGTTTTGATATCCTGTTCCGGTTCTGACAAAACGCTTCTCGAGTGTGAACTGGCGCTAGATTCTCTGGAACATATTCTATCCCAAAACCCCAATTATGCCGCAACACAGCATGCAGATTTTATGCGGTTGAGGAGGAGCATCACCGAAAAATTGAATTCACTGGAGCAAAACACATCCCTCTCTGAAGCAGATTCCGAACAAAGGGATTTGCTGACCCTGCGCAGCGGCCTGTTGTTTACCGGGGCCCTAGAAGCCGCCTTGGAAAGTACCCGGGCACAAGCTGACAGCTTAAACAAATTGCAATTGAAGCAGACTGCAGAATAAGCGCCCTCAGCTGTTCAATCGCCGTATTCAAGTTCCAGCTTGGCGCTTTGAAGTTCCGCCCTGGCATGCTGTTCTCCAAGTTTACCGGCAATGGCGATACCCCTTGCATATACTTCCATTGCAGCCTCTTTCTGACCTTCCTTCTCCAGCAATTTGCCCAAATGGTAATAGCTGGCCACATAATCCGGATGATGTTGCAGCAACCATTCGAGCAAGCGCCGCGCTTCTTCCCTGTTGCCCGCTGACAAATGCTCCTGCGCCAGGGCGTAATTCAGGAAGGGATCTTCCGGTGCTTCTTTAAGAAATTCCAGCAGTTGGCTCATGCGCGGATTCATGCCGCAAAACTAAGGGCTTTCCCCGCATGGCTGCCCGCCTCACCCTAAACAACATCCAAACCAAAGACATGATTAAAGCCAGGGCGGTAAAGAACAGTTTTCTGAAACGGGCCAGGGTTGATGCCAGTTCTTGTGATTGCGCTTGTACCTGCATGATTGCTTTTTGATGCCGCGCTGTTATTTCTGTGCTTTTGGTTTGATGCGACAAAACGATAGAATCTACGGCACGTTTCAGACTGTCCACCCTGCGGTGTGGCGTGGAATCCAGTGTAAAAAGTACATACGAAGTGGGAAGCGTGAAGTTGGGTTCGGAATATGACCAAGGCGGTGGCATATAAATGCTGCTGGGTTCCCAAGGTTGTGCCTGAAAGCCGCGCTGAAGCAATGAATCAGGAATATGTATTGGCCCCGGTTGCGCTACAACGGCAGTGGAAACCAGCAGCAGCGGCATGATGAATAATCGTTTCATTTCCCTGCTTTGTAGTAGTTGATGTGTAATTTGCTGTTACCCGATTTCAACATCGTACCATTATCTTGGATGCGCTGTTCCTGCTTCTGCTCTTCATGCAGGAGCTCATCAAGGAAAGCCAGCACTTTACTCGCGGCAATGCTGACTACTGCACCAGAGGTAATGGCTTCTACAGCTGCTGACTTTAAAAGGTTTGGCGACTGCTGTCGGAACAACTGATTGTTGGCAAACAGGTCGCAGGAAATAATGCTGTCGCCGGTAACGGCTACAAACCCGATATAGCCTGAATCCTGTGTCATCAGTTTTTCGAAGTGCTTCAGGTATGCAGGTAATTCTTTGTTGATTTTTTCTGAATTGGCAATGGCGGCATAGGTACCGGAACTGGATGAGGTACCTGCCTCCTGATTTTTCTGGGCCACCTTGCTCCATACCTCTCCCTGATTCTTTTCGACTACTGCAGCCTTGCGCACTGATGGTGAGGTTACACCAAAGGTGTTGTTGAAGGTATAACCGCTTCCGTTGGGCGTCCATCGGCCACGCTCCACGCAAAAAACCGGCACCTGCACCGGCCCTGAATTGGGAGGCAGCAATACATCTTTTCCAACTACGCGGTCTTGTTTACCGCCGGTAACCACTTCTCCGGCCAGCACCAAAACAGTATCCTTGCCAGTATTCCAAAAAACCAGCGTATTCACGGTTCCTCCCTGCAGTTCGGTAACCTTGATTGTCCCTTTGGCCAAGGCATCTTTGAAACTGGTATAGTTGCCCAGCCCGCGATGTGCCTTTACAAATTCTGGTTCCGAAGAAATCATATACAAACGGAGGTTGCCGAAGGTGAACTTCTGCTCTTCAGCACTCAGTTCCTGTTTCATTTTCTGCCCTTTATCGCCAAATGCCCAGTTGTACGAAGTGTGCACAGACCCGTTGCTTTCATTGCTCATGCGATACACTGTATCGGTATGCGATACCTTGTTGTTGTATAGCTTCAGGTTTTCTTTATTGTACTGGGCACAGACATTGCCGGCGAGGCTCAGACTGCTGAGCGTAAGGACTTTACAGATGAGGTTCTTGCGGTTCATATGGAGTTTTTTACTTGTTCAAATCTGATGTTTCTTTTCACCGGCCTTGGCCGAAATGAGCCATTGGGTGTTTTGGGTGTGTGAATAGGCAGAATCAAAGGATCAATGTGCCAATCGATGGGTTCAAATTGCCCAATTTCGTACGCTACATATTTTAGCTGAATTAGATTTGTGCATTGAGGTATCTGAAAACATTCCTGCTTTTGGCCTTTGCGGTTTATGCTCTTTCTGCGGAAGGCCAGAGTACATCCGTTCCTCAGAGTGCAGCATCTGCATTGACAGAAGCAGAAAGCATGGAACAAAAGCAGCCGGCACGCAGCATGGAACTGGCGGCTGAAGCACTGGAACTCGCCATTAAAGCCAAAAATCAGACCGATATTTCAGGATGTTACCTGCTGCTGGGACGCCTGCATCTAAACAACGGCAATAAAGAACGTGCCGCAGAATTGCTAGAAAAAGCATCCGAAGGATATGGAGCTTTGGGGAATGCCGTGTCAAAAGCAGAAGCCGACCGGCTCTTGGCTCTGGCGCTGGAAGGTTCAGGAAGAATTGACAAGGCCGCAGTGGTTCAAAAGAACTACATGAACTCTTCAGCCATCAGTAAAAAAGATAAAGCAAAAGCCGTCAACAAAAACGCTGAAATCCTGTATCGCAAAGGACTGAAGGAACAGGCCCGAAAAGAACTTGAAGAAAACCTGCCTGTTGTGCAGCGCGACACTGTCACCAAACTGGAACTGATGAACCAGCTGCAGGGCATTTATGGTCAATCGGGTGATACTACCGCCACTTTGAAACTGGCACAGGATAACATCTCCTTCCTTTCACAATCCAAAACCTCAGATGCTGCCACCTACGCCTGGAAATTTGGGGATGTGTTGCTGCATAACGGAAGCCTGAGTACCAGTCTGAGCATCAACGAAAAACTGCTCAGCGGTGCGCTGGAAAACGAGAATCACCTGGTGGCCCGTCAGGCTTATCTGAACCTTGGATTTACCTATGCGCAAAAAGCGGATTACCCGGTGGCCATTCGCATGTTTACGACAGGTTACCAAACGGCTGTGCAACATCGCGATGCCATCGGAGAACAAGAGGCCCTGATGCATCTTGCTGAAACCAAAGAAAAAACAGGCGATTTCTTCGGAGCCCTCCAGGCCTACAGACGCTACACAGAACTGAAGGATTCCTTTCGCCACCTGGAAGTACTGGCCGAGGTGCGCAAGCTGGGCCTGAACGAACAGTTTGCCAAACAGGAACAGCGCATTAAAACGCTGGAAACCGACCAAATCCGGCGCGACTGGGAACTTCAGAAACAAAAACAGGCCATCATGATATTGGGCAGTGCGCTGCTGCTCTTCCTGATCCTGTTGTTTTTGTTGTTCCGCACCCTCAAGGCCAAACAAAGGGCCAACCTCAGAAACAGATTGCAGTCGCTGCGCAACCAAATGAACCCGCATTTCATTTTCAACTCCCTGAACTCGGTAAATCATTACATCAGCCTGCACCAGGAACGCGAGGCCAATCGCTATTTGAGCACCTTCAGCACCCTGATGCGGAATGTAATGGGCAATTCAGGTAAAGATTTTATCAGCCTGCGGGAAGAATTGGAAATGTTGCGGATCTATACCGATCTGGAGCAGGCCCGATTTTCAGATAAGTTTGAAATTCTTTGGGAGATGGAAGACGATTTACCGTTGGATGAATTACAGGTGCCACCGTTGTTGCTCCAGCCTTATGTGGAAAATGCCGTGTGGCATGGCCTGCGTTACAAGGAAGATCGAGGATTACTTCAAATTCACATTGGCCTCCACAATGGGTTTCTGATGTGCACGGTAACAGATAATGGTATTGGCAGGAAACGCAGCAAGGAACTGAAAACAGAAAATCAAAAGCGCAGCACCGGAACAGGACTGAAAAACACCGAGGAACGAATTGACATCCTCAACAAACTCTATAAAACCGGTGTTCAGGTGTATGTTGAAGATGTGCTTACGGATTCCGGCACACGGGTGCGCATCCTCATTCCATTAACCACAAACGCATCCCAATGAGCACCAAAATCCGCACCTTGATTGCCGATGACGAGCAATCTTCCAGGGAAACGCTCAGGCATTATGTTCAGCGCTATTGTCCGCAGGTAGAACTGATTGGCGAAGCTAAAGATGTGCGTGATTGCATTCATCAAATCCATGAACTGAAACCTGATTTGGTTTTTCTGGATGTAGAAATGCCCTTTGGAAATGCTTTTGACGTGCTGGAGCAAACCTCAGATTTTTCATACAAAACCATTTTCGTTACCGCATTCAGCGAATATGCCATGCGGGCGTTGAATGCCAGTGCATCTTATTACCTGCTCAAACCGCTGAACATTGATGAGTTGGTGCGCGCTGTTGAAAAAGTTGCCAACCAAGAACAAAACCCCAACGGGTTACAGTCTGGTGTGATCAGAGAAAACCTAAGCAGCGGTAAAATCCGGAAAATACTCATCCCAACATTGAGCGGTTTCGAAGTGTTGAAGGTGGATGAAATCATGCGTATCAGTGGCAACGGAAATTATACAGATCTGCATTTGAGCGGAGCGCGTCGTAAAACCGTGAGCCGCGTGCTGAAGTACTTTGAACAATTATTGCAGGCCGACGGTTTCTTGCGCGTTCACAAAAGTCACCTGGTGAATATGGATTATGCCGTAGCCTGGCACCGTGGCAAAGGAGGTTTTTTACAGCTGAGCGACGGCAGCGAGGTGGAAGTTTCTCCGCAAAAAAAGGAAGAGGTATTGCGTTGCCTGGGAAATGGGTCGGCGTTCAGCTGAACATCCCAATCAGCAGGTTGATATCCTGATAGCGCATGTTGTAATGTTCGGCCAAGGTTTTATTGGTGAGCAGGCCTTTAAGTAAATACGTTCCTTTCCTGGCACCCGAACGATAGCGCAGGTACTCATGAAATCCGCCTGTTTCAGCCATGTCCATCAGTAATGGCGTGAAAATATTGCTCAGGGCATAACTCGCCGTTCTGCTTACCCTGGAAGCGATATTGGGCACACAATAGTGAATCACTTCATGGCGGCGGAAAATGGGCTTTTCATGATTGGTGACTTCACTGGTTTCAAAGTTTCCGCCACGGTCAATGCTCACATCAATCATCACGCTGCGGGGCCTCATCTGCATCACCATTTGTTCAGTTACCACCACAGGGCTGCGGCCTGATTTCCCGCGAAGTGCACCAATAACCACATCGCTTGCTGCAAGTGCATGCGACAAAACATTCGGATGGATGGTACTGGTGTAAATACTTCGCCCGAGGAGGTTCTGCAAGCGGCGAAGCCGGTACACATTGTTGTCGAATACCTTTACATTCGCACCAAGGGCAAGTGCTGTTCTGGCCGCATATTCACCTACAGCACCTGCGCCGATGATTACCACCTGAGTGGGCGGAATTCCGGCAAAGCCACCCAATAGTTCACCTTTCCCAACCTGATTGTTGGTCAGCAATTCCGCTGCAATCATGATGCTGGCGGTTCCTGCCATTTCGCTCATGGCCCGTATGATGGGCAAGGCACCTGAATCATCTTCAAGAAACTCGTATGCCAGCGCATTCACCCGCTTGTCCATCATCTTGCGCAGCAACAACTCATCCAACTGGTCCAACTGTAGCGCGCTGATGATGAGTTGACCCGGATGCATCAAATCCACTTCCTTTGATGTTGGCGGATCAATTTTCAGGATGATGTTGCTTTTGTAAACTTCTTCCTTTGCCGTAGCGATTTCCGCACCAGCTTCGCTGTAATGCTGATCGGTAAAATGCGATGCTTTGCCGGCTTCCGTTTCCACCACTACCCTATGTCCGTTGGCTGTGAGGTATGAAACTGAACTTGGAGTGAGGGCAACCCTGTTTTCCTGAAAAGTAATTTCCTTGGGAATTCCTATGTACAAACCTCCGTTTTTCGGCTTGATTGCCATCGCTTTGGGCTGGGCTTCAAGCGCAGATTGTTCCTCTGGAGCAGTGAATTCTGGTAAGTTTACGGACATATTTTGGGTATTGTATCTTTTTTACTACGGTTATTCAACTGCTGCCATCATCCACAGCTATTCCGGTACATTGAACTTTGTACCGGGGAGTTTTTTGCTCAAATCTACAAAATATGCACAGTTGAACGGACGTTTTATACACACTTGGTTTCATTTGGCACACATGAGGCTTAATTTTGCAGGAAGTAGTGAAGCACTGGAAGCACAAAATCAAACAGGCAAGCATCATTTCGGGAATTGTTTCCTGTCTTTTTTTGCTGCTGCCTGAACTCAGGGCACAGGTTCCTGTTGCCATTCCCGAAACACAAAACAGCCTGAACAGGATCGACAGCCTTACCTGTTTATTTCTGGAGAATATTCCAAATCATGACGCATTCCGCTGCGAACGTGATTGGTTCGGCCAGTTGAGTGCTGCAGATTTCAATGCGCAAATGCTGATGCTTGGCAGTGCCATCCCTTTTCAATACAATGTTTTTGTCAAACAGCATTTATCCTCACTGAAT
>JBEDND010000004.1:0-2557 GCA_041170785.1 Bacteroidota bacterium
GTTTTATTCATATCAAAAGTTGTGTTGTAAAGTCCTTATACATTTCCAACTTCTGCCACAATCACCGTTGGGTTTCTTCCCATTTTTTTCGCACACTCGGGACAAGTGGTGTACCACATAAAGATGCGTTTTGCCTTCAGCTTTTTCACCTTCAATGCCCGTTCAAAATCCTGCATCCAACGGTTCATGTTGCTGTAATCGCCTTCGTACACACGGCTGTAAAATGTACCGTCGAGGGTTTCACTTTGAACATCGGGAATGGGGTGATCCACAGCCTGAAGCAGGTTTATCCGCCATTTGGAGGGATGCTCCGCCAGGGTGAGGTGTTCAGGATGTTTGGCATTTTTACTGCGTCGAAGCGCATCCAGCCTGCGCATGGCTTTTCCGAAGCCAATAGGCATAAACCAAAAACTGCGCAGCGTGGTTTTGATGAATGGTTTATTCAGCCATTGATGCAGCTTGTCGTGCCAAGGCTCGGCCTTAAATGGCGGACAGCATTCCGTTTCTTGTTCCTTGTTTGATTCCGACATCGTAAAAACTGCACAAAGTTCCATGCCAGCCATAAGCATGGCCACATGATTCAGATTCAGCAGTTCCTGATATTCGGCAGTTCTTCAGACCCGAAGCATGTCCTCAGCCGCCAACCTTCCTGAGGCAAGGGCAGCATTCAGCGCGCTGTGGGCAAGGGCGTCACCGGCCAGCCAAATACCATTCTCCGTTTGGAGCAGCCTGGGTTCAGCGCTCACCCTTTGCTGGGCGGGAAGTGCCTGGGTGATGGCGTAATGTTTCAGCGGAATCAGCGCATCGTAAGGCAGCGAAAGCAACCCGGCCATTTCCGCATGCACCTGATGCTGCAGCGATTCCGTCCAGGAAGCTTCACCCACATGCGTGCAACTGAGCAGATGTCTTCCCTGTGGCGCATAGGTTGCCGCCACATCAGAAATGAAACAGAAATTCCCAACCAGCGCATTGGGATTGGCATTCAGGCAGAGGATCGGACGTTTGATGGGGTTTGTTGTGGCTTCAAAATAGAAGTTCAGTACAGACCTCCATGGTTTATTGAGTTCGGGAATAGTTTGATCCGTAAGGCGTTCATGGGCGGCACTCACCAATACCTGTTTGGCCGTCCATTGATTTCCGTCGGCGCTGCGCACTTCATGGCGGTCAACGTGCACCACCTGCACACCGGTGATTACGGTACCGGGTTTCAGCGCCTGCCGCATGGCTTTGGGCAAGGCCGACATACCTGCAGCGGGAATGGCCGCATCTCCGGCAGAGAAGGCGCGAAACACAAACCGAAACATGGAAGCACTTACCTGCTCCGGATCATCCAGAAATATACCGTTTAGGAAAGGCCGAAAGAAAGAGTCGATGTATCGCTTGCTGAAACCCAGGCGCTGCAAGTATTCCAGCGTATTTAGCTGTTCGAAAGTAAAACAATCTTCCACAGAACCTTTAAGCACCGAGTTGCGCAACCTGAGCGTATTCCATTTGTCGCGAAAGTTTGCCAGCGGATTGAGCAGTGTTAATCCCAAAGCTGAAGGCTGCCGCAGCGGATCGGCGAACAGGTATTTCCGGCCCTGTTGAAATACCAGGGCTCCCGGAAAAAAGCGGCGCAGGTTCAGGGTTTCGAGTGGTACCGGTCCGTCTTTGCGGTTCAATTCCGGGTAGGCAGTTTGCAGCACCTGAAATCCACGATCAAAAAGAAAGCCGCCTTCCTGGTCTGTGGCCAGGCGACCACCTTCCACGGTGGCAGCTTCTAAAACCACTACCTTCTTTCCGGCCTGTTGCAAATACCAGGCGGCGTTCAGGCCTGCTGCACCAGCCCCAACAATCACTACATCAACTTGCGGCTCCATGTGGCAAAATAAATACAGACCGGGAGATGCAATGGCGTTATTGTTTCATCAGCCTGTATTGCCTGCTGCCCTCTTGGGTTTCTGCCCAAACGGTGTACAATCCGGATGGCAATTCCGCAACCGAAAACGAGGTTTCTGTTGATTCCAGGACTTTTTTTCCTGCGGCATTGAACACACTGATGCGTAAAAAGCTAAGTCCGGGCGCCTTGATGTGCACCAATCCGTTCGCCGGATTGGGATAAATCTGCAGATATGTTTGTTCACCGCTCATTTCGGCCACGTTCATTTTGTGGTTTGCGGCGGTGGCAATCAATATGCGCGCCAACTCAAAAGCCTGAGCCGGCAATTGGTTGATGAGCACACAAACTACCGTCCCTGAGGCGGAATCATACATCATGGAGGAGTTATATCCGCCCCAGATGGTCCCGCCATGCTGCCAAACGGTTCTTCCGTTTACCGTTGTTTCGGCGATGCCGATGCCATAGTTACCCGAACCCACAAAAGTGGTCATTTCCTTCAGTGAAGCCGGTTTCAGCACTTTTCCTCCCATCAGGGCCCTGTACCATTGAAGCATTTCACCGGAGGTGGAATACATGGCTCCGGCGGCCCAGGCTGCACTGTTCAGTGCCTTTCGCGGTACGACGGAGTTGTCGGTTCCGGCCTGCCAGGGATGGGCAACAGTAAACAATACGCTGTCG
>JBEDND010000005.1:0-13012 GCA_041170785.1 Bacteroidota bacterium
AAAAGGACGCGACCTGGCTTTTGTGCATGGCGTAAACCTGAGTGCCTTGGGCATGGAACCCGGCGATGAGGTTGAATACTTTTTTGAAGTTTGGGACAACGACGGCGTGCATGGCAGCAAATCCACGCGCAGCACTACCGAATTGCTCCGAAAGGCCAGCCTCGATGAGCTGCGCAAAGCACAGCAGCAAAATGAGCAACGCCTGGATAAAAACATGGAGGCGGCCATGAAGCAAATGCGCAGGCAAAAGGAAAAAGATGAAGCCTTGCAGCGCCGTTTGGCTGAAAAACGTCAGTTGAACTGGGAAGATATGGAGCGGGCCCGGCAGCACATCGACGAGCAGTTGCGCATGCAGGATCAGCTCCAGGAACTGAAAAAACAACAGGAACAACTCAGCCGGCAGCAGCAAGAAACCAGCCGCATCAGCGAAGAGTTGTTACAGCGGGAACAGGAAGTGCGCAAACTGTTTGAGGAATTGGCCAATCCGGAGCTTAAAAATTTGCTGGAGCAGCTGAAAGAGCAGCTGAAGCAGATGGATAAAGACGAACTTCAACGGCAGATGCAACAACTGCAACTGAACCGTGAGGACATCCGGAAACAGCTGGAGGCGGCGCGCGAGCAATTCAAACAGTTGCAGGTAGAACAAAAGGCAGAAGACCTTGCCGCCCGTCTGGAAGAGCTTGCCGGGAAGCAAAAGGAACTCTCTGAAAAAACTGCTGCCCAGCCCAAGCCGGATGAAGCCCTGAAGCAGCAGCAGGAACAACTGAAGCAGCAGCTGGGTCAGATTCAACAGGAACAACAGCAACTGAAACAGGAAAACCAAGACCTGGAACAGCCCATGGATCTGGATCAGGCCGCGGGCGAGCAGCAACAGGCCGGCGAACAGATGCAGCAGGCTTCGGAGCAGATGAACAGTGGAAAAGGGCAGCAGGCCGCATCCAAACAGCGCAGCGCCGCCGAAAAGCTCAAAGAGGCCGCCGACAAAATGCGGGAATCGCTGGCAGCAGCCCGCGCGCAGCGCAATGAAGAAGATTACCAAACCCTGAGGCAGTTGCTGGAAAACCTCATCGCACTTTCCTTCAAGCAGGAGCGTGTGATGCAGGATATGAAAGAACAGCGCGAATATTCACCGCGTTACGTAGGCCTGGCTCAGGAACAAAAACGCATTCAGGAAGAAGCTGCGATGATTGCCGACAGCCTTTTTGCTTTGTCCAAACGGCAAATTGCGGTGCAGAGTTTCATCAACAAAGAAGTAAACCGCATCAACAGCAACCTCGAACAGGCTTTGGCCAGGGTGCGTACCCGCGACATGGGTTTCATCAGCACGCGACAGCAGTACGCCATGACGGGCATGAACAATCTGGCGGTGATGCTGAGTGAATCGATGCAGAAGATGCAACAGCAGATGCAGCAACAGGCCAAGAGCAGTAAATCCTGCAACAACCCGAAGCCCGGCGGCAAAGGCGGAAAACCCAAGCCTCAGCTCAATCAGATGCAACAGGAGTTGGGTAAGATGTTGCAACAGATGCAACAGCAACAGGGCAAACCAGGCCAACAAGGACAGAAGCAACAACTGAGCGAACAGTTTGCCCGGATGGCCGCACAGCAGGAAGCCATGCGTCGTGAATTGGAAAAAGCCCGCAGGGCTTTGGAAGAACAGGGAAAAGGCGATCAGGCGCGGGAAATCAGGCAAACCGAAGAGCTGATGAAAGAGCAGGAGCGCCGCTTGCTCAACAAGCAACTGGATCCTGGCATGATGAACAGGCACCGCGAGATTCAGACACGTTTGCTGGAACACGAAAAAGCCGAGCGCGAGCAGGAACAGGATCAGCAGCGCGAAGCCAATCGTCCGCCGGCGCTGCCGGCCACGCCACCACCCGACCTGCAGGCTTGGATGGAACAGAAGCGCAAAGAGCAGGAATCGCTGCGACGGCTGCCGCCCGAGCTGGCCGAATGGTACCGGCAAATGTTGGAATCGTACTACCGCCAGATGCGGTAACAGGGAGTGCAGCGTTTGGGGTGAACAGAATTTCAGAAACCCATGTTTGCCAATGCTGGCATAATCCAACCTAATAGATCGAAGCATGCCTTTCCTTGCAGATGCTCTTCTTCGGGAAAAAATCAAAAACACGTTCAAACCAGAGTGCTTATTTGTTGGGAAACGCCCCAGCTAAGAACCATGGTAAAAGTATGGGCAACTTTGGGGGGACTGCTTTGTTTTCCTGTATTGATGAAGGAAATGCCCATGAAAGAGCATCTGCAGTCGAACATCATCACCAAGCATCTGGCCGGTTGGAGCACCGCCGAGGAAGAGCGCTTCATCCACGAATGGCTGAAGAAAAATCCGCATCATGCGGCAACATATCAGGCCATCAGACAACATTATCTGCGCGTAATGGCAAAGCAGGAAATGAATACCCTTTGAGGCGATGAACGAAGATCAATTGAAACGGATTACCGCGCACCTGGCCGGGGAAGATCAACCCCTGCTGCCCGGCGATGAAGGTTCGGAACTGGAACAATTGCGCCGTGCATGGATGCTGAGCGGTTCCTATCGCTATCCCGAACAACACCAAATGAACTGGAATCAGCTTGCGGCCAAGATCAATGTAACGAAACACAAGGGCCGGCAGCGTTGGCTCACCATCGGACTTTCCGCAGCAGCTTCCCTGGCATTGTTGGCGGGTGCCTACTTCACTTTTTGGTACCGCGCTCCGAAGCAAGGCATGGACACGGCGTTGTACTACAATGCAGCATTCGGCGAGCAACGGCAGGTTCCCTTGCCCGATGGCAGCGCCGTTACCCTGAATTCAGGAGCTTCCATTTGGGTAGAACCAGGATTCAACAAGCAACAGCGAAATGTCGAGCTGCACGGTGAAGCTTATTTTGAAGTGAAGAAGCTAAACCTGCCCTTCACCGTGAAGGCCGGCAAGGCGGAAATTACGGTATTGGGAACAGCGTTCAACGTGCGCGAAACGAAGTCTGAGGTGCGTGTGGATGTGGCCCAAGGCTATGTACGCGTGGAAGCAAAGGATCAATTTACCGAATTGCGCAAGGGACAAGCGGCTGTTCTGGAAATTGCTTCAGGTGCGCTGCGCTCTGAAGCCGGCGACAGCCTTTCCTGGGCATGGAAACAAGGAATGCTGGTGTTCCGCAATGAACCGCTATCCGCAGTAGTTGAACGTTTGGAAAAACACTACAATGTGCACATTTCCATGCAGCCGGAATGGGCGAAAAAAAGATATTCCGGACGCTTTGAACCCATGCCCGTGACAGATGCCCTGAACCTGATCAATTCGGCGCTGGGTATTTCCTTGAAGGTTGAAGTAGCACCATAAGCCCTTCAGACAGCCTCACTGTTTCTTTATTTGGGAGGAAGTAAAAGTGTTTTAAAACACTTCATTTGAGCCGTTTAATGCTGATAGCATCTGCCGTTGGGACTGCGGGTCATGCGTTTGCATCGAGTGCCGGCAGCGGTAATTCCGGAACACTGTACCAAAGGGCTAACCTCTTGCTGGGCCGGTTTTGGCTGAACGGTGCTTCCTCCGGAAGCCTGTGATCCATGCACATGGCAATAACCATTCGCATTTCTGGTGTTGTTGCGGCAACGGTTTCCCGATTGGGTTATGCCTTTGCATTGTGCACTTGCTACAATCACTTGCTCTTTCTGTTCCGGAACAGGCGCGGGTAAAACCACGCCTGCCTGACTTTGGTGCTGATGACAATAGCCATTGGGATTTCTGGTATTATTCCGACAGCGGTTGCCGGCTTGTGTTTTACCCTGACATTGTACACTTACGCCTTGCTGAGGAGTTAAGGCAACCAATCCTGCAGCCGCAGTACCCATCCAACATTGCGGACAACAATCAGATTCCAGCAAGTCTTCAGCGCCATCCGGCAGGGCCGGGAAAAAGTCAATGCCTGTAAGCCGTTCCACACTGTCTACAGAAACGGCGAAGCTGCTTAAGGGCAATGAAGAAGCACTGTTGGGCAACACAAAACCAATGGCTTTAAAACCAGGCTTATGGTAATCAAGCAACACCTTGTAATAGAATTTCGGTACTGAAACCATATTGGGGCCAATGGTAGGCAAACCTTCACTAAGTACCGGCCCGGTCACTACATATAGAACACTGTCGGCATTTGCCCAGGTCCGCACCTGTTCTTCCAATTTCTTCCAAATACCCCTGTTAAAAGAGGGAAGTTGCGGACTCATGTTGCTGTAGTAAAAACTCTCTGCCATGGTCACGGAGGACCATCCCATATCACCCGCCGGGGCCAGGTGTCCGCGGTCAAAACCGCTGTTGGCATAATCGGCGGCAGAAGCGGAACCCGTTTGAACATGAGGATCAATCAGGAATTTATCGGTGCGTTCATAGCCGCCTGCGACTTCGGTACGGGTAAGGTCGTAAGCCACCCAGGAAGCCTGTTCGTGCGTTTCGTTGTAACAAAGCGTAAAACCGGTATGGCGAACAATTTGATCGCCGGGTTGGATTAATGGTAGTTCAAGGTTGATGAAATGCTGTTCTGCTGTATGGGTTTGTGCCAGGCTGTCTTTAGGTTTTTTTCGGTGTTCCATGCCTGCTGCAACATGAAAGTTGCTGCCCGTAAGGAAGAGCAACAGCCATATCCAACGATGTAAGAGGAACCTATAAAATGAATGATATTTCATAAACGTATCTGCGAAATTAAGTGGCCGGTGCTGAAGAATATTACTTGTTATAGTTTTCCGGAATAAGTGGTGATTTCCAGTATTTTTTGGTGTCGATGTTGCTGTTGGTTACTTTTGGAATATGCGACAACTGTTCAGCTACTTTCTGACCTTCATCACATGTTCCACCCTCTGGGCCCAGCAACCGGGCAGTGCACCTGCGAGCACTGAACTTTACTACGATTGGCAACCAAACAAAACCTACCGTTTCCGCGTGGTGAGCACGGATCAATTTACGACTTCTGCCATGGGCATGAATCTGAAGGATCAATACAGGACCGAACTTGATTTTGGAATTTATGTGGTTAGCGTGGACGCAACAGGTACCGCTTCAGTACAGTTGTATATCACCAATTACCTGGTCAAGAATGCGTACAGTGCAGTAGTAGCGAACTTAAGGAGCATCCCTCCAAGGTTGTTGTTTGTGCCCTGCACGGTAGACAGGCTGGGCCATTTCGATTTCGACAAGAAACTGATGCTGATTACCGCCAGCGGTGGACAGGTTTTGTCGATGGAGCCGGACAGCATCGCGCAAATGCCTCCCGACATTGAAAAGCCACGCTGGGTTCAGGCGCATGCCGAATTCCTTTCATCCGGTATGTTGAAAACGGGATATGTACCGGAAAAATTGGGTTCAGTAAGAAGAATACAGATTAAAGAAAATGAGAAGACCGAAAAGATTCCGGTGTTTCCCTACGATTGCCTCAGCGCCATGGCTATGCCCGAAGGTGCGGTACAAACCAACGACCAGGTAAATATGCAAAGTGGTTTCTATGAAACCACCGTGCGCGTAAACTCCATAGATGCGCAATGGGCCAATTTGGAACTGACCATGTTGACCGATACCAGCAACGACATGTTCGAAGGGAAGATGAACGCTGTTTCCGGAGATGGCAACCAACAATTTGGTATCAGCAATAACCCCATGGGAATTGGATCTCCCGGCGCAGGAGAAATGCCTCAGATGCCTGATTTATCCCGAATGATGGGCATGGGCGGTGCGCCGCCTTCAGGCTCCAATCCGGCGAAACCTTTTGAAAGCCAGATGCAGTTGAGCGGCGATGACCGGCAAATGTTCGATATGATGCGCGGCTCCATGCCGGTACTCGACGTGCGGCTGAAAACCCAATTCGATCATGTAAACCACATGTTTCAAAGAGTGGGTGGAACCGTGAAAACAGAAATGCAAATGCCGGGATTTTCTATGAAGACCAGCAGCGACGTGCAGTTTGCGCGCATGCCTTAAAGAGGCTTCACGACAAAAGCCCAGATTTTCATTTTCACATCTACACCATTGGTATAGCTTTGATTGCGCAGGCCAATGGTTACCGTGCGGTTTGATTCCAGCGGCGTATCAAAAATGTCGATGTATTTATCATGCACGTTTTTAGACTGAGGTTTGCTGATGAATGCGCGGAATTCCTCGTTTTTGAAGCTGAAGCTATCTTGCTGACCGGGTTCCAGAATGAACAGGTCGGCATTTGCTGTGCCGGCCGTTACCACGGGAATAGATGAGATTAACCCCCAGGCATAAGCCACAAAAGGATCTTCAGTTAAGGCTGCTGCTGTGGCAGGAAGAGCGACCTTGGCTAATTCAGAAACCGGCTCCGGACCTGCGCCCATCCAATAGGCCCAATAAACGGTGCGCGGCGGCAAGGTGAAGCTGCGTGTAATGATGGATTTATTGGAAAAGCCGGCAGTACTTCTCGCACCGAGTCGGAAGGTTTCTTCGACCAGTTCATAGGGCTCCACATAATCGTTATAAACCACGGGTTCGGGTTCTTTGGAACAAGCATTCAAACCCAGGAGTACCAAGGACAAGGTGGCGTAAAAGAACTTTTTCATAAACATTCACGCACTTTATAGCTGGCAGCGGTATGTGTAATCAGGGGCGAATTGTCGCCAAGGTAACGCGCCTCATAACTTACAGGAACGCAACCGTTGCGGTGGTTGAACTGGGCGCCCTCGTCAATAAACCGATGCAAATCATCCAGTGTTCTGATGCTGTAGGCTGGTCCCGGTGCTGCTTCCACGGTAAGCTGCAGGTCGGATACAATTTTGCGCTGTGTGGCCGTCATGTTGGCTTCAAAACCGTTCAGGAACAGATCAATACTCGTTTTTACCTCGCGTTGGCTGAAGGATGAAACAACACGAACCAAGGCAATCCTACCATAAGAAACCGAAGAAATATAGGCCGGAGGGTTGTCGCTGGAAACCACGCGTTTCAGGTCGTTTACCTGAATTCCGGCGCCAAAAAAACCAGCCGGATTCGTGGGATACTGCGCATTAACATTGAAATATACCTGCTTCACATACAGGTAGAGTGTGGTGAGTCCATTGGTATTGATGTACTGGAAGCGACTTCCAAGGCCGCCTGCCAGGAAGTTTACATTCAGTCCGATGTCCAGTAAACCCTGCTCGGTGGTATAGGAAATCTGGGTATTCTGGTAGGTGTATAAAGGCGGCATAAACCAGAAGTAAGGCGACTTTTTATTGAGTGTCTGCTGGTAGTTATTGTTGTCTGGCTGCTCTAGGTTGAAGCCTGTTGAGCCCTGACTTCCAAGAATCGTAAAGCTCATGCGGTCACGTGGGAAGGCGCCAATGCTGATCAGTCGGGCCTGTTCTTTCAGGTATTTTCCCTGAACTACATTTCCCGGCCAAAGGTCGGCTTTGTCTTCAGTATAGAAATAGTCGAAGCTTTGGATGCGCTGGATTCGGTCAACCATATAGGTGGTGCAGGGAACGGGTGTTCCGTTTACCAGAACCTGCTCCACGGCCGTATCGCGATAGCGTGTGTTGTTAGCGGGTGGCGGAGTGGGAGTGCCCAATGCGTCGATGGTACTGTTGATGTCGCCCGAAGGTTTCACCGGTTCTTTATCTTTCTTGCAGGAAGGAAGGATGAGCAGAAATGCGAAAGGCATCCATAAACGCAAATTCGGGTTTGGTGAGAATAGCGGGAGGCGCATATTGGTAGCTGCTGATTACAAAGATGCAGTTCAGTGGCCAAAATCGGGCCATATCCGAACGTGGCCTCAAACAGGTTGTCAGGGTTTGGGTTGATGCAGGTCATGATGCCTTGTTTGCGTTGGGATGAACTTCGTGCGCATCATTTTTATTTTTTTATGAAGAAGCGAGCAGAAATCCGAAGACTGGGGGTGTATTTGAATCGATTGAGGGCAACGTTTTATTATCCGGATTCGGGAAGTGATGCGCTCACGCATTTACCATCGGGCATAGAGGGCAGGGTGCGTTACACCGGAGAAACGACCAATCAGATTCTGGTGGGAAATAACCGCAGCACCAATAATGAACACCACAAACACAACAAGGAAGCAGATAGCCTCAGGGCGTATTTTAAACAGCTTTCACTCAAAACAGAACCCTATCATGATGTTTTTGTATTGGGACCCCGCATTTTGCTGCATCAGTTTGAAAACTTCCTAAACGAACAGGGAAAGCATGGGCCACGGCGGCATGTAGTTTTTCAGGAAAGCGATAAGCTGACGGACAATGAATTCCGTGCCGCGGTGCGCAAGCATTTTGCGGGTGAGCAACAAGAACATTAAAGGGTATTAACGCGCAATGTTTCGTCCTGCCCAGCAGGTCTGTAGATGCAAAAAACCTGGCGTATTAGTGCATGGGTATAGGATATGTAAGAGGCCGAAATGAGCAAACGGCTTAATCTTCGGCTATCAGACGAATACCCTCATCATCAATCTGGATGAGTTGCTTTTTGTACAGGGTTCCAACCGATTTCTTCCAGAGTTTTTTGCTCATACCAAACGCAGCATAAATAGCATCTGGTTCACTGTGGTCGGTAAAAGGCATGAAGCCGCCGGCCTGCTTCAGTTTTTCCATGATTTCGCCGCTGCTGTCCTGCACCGATTCATAACCTGAGGGTCGGATGCTCAGGTCAATTTTCCCGTCTTCCCTGATTTGGGCGATATAACCTTTCACATGGTCGCCGATGTTCAAGGGTGCGAATACCTGATTGAAGTAAAGCAAGCCGGTGAACTCATTGTTCACCACGGCTTTATAACCTAAATCAGATTTTCCATAGATGAACAGGTCAGCTTCAGCGCCAATGGGATACAGCGGTCTTCCCTTATTCAGGAACTTTTCGATATGTGCGGAAGCAGCTATACGTCCGCTTTTTCCATCGAGGTACACAAAAACCGGATACTTGCGTCCTTCCTTCATCTGCACGGTTTGCTCGCGAAAGGGCACCAGCAGGTCTTTAGCCAGGCCCCAGTTCAGGAATGCGCCAAACTTGCTGTTGGAGGTGCACTCCAGATATGCGCAGGTACCAACCTGAGCCAGGGCTTGTTCGGTGGTAGCGACCATACGGTCTTCACTGTCGCAATACACAAACACATTCAAGGCATCTCCGATATGTGTTCCTTCGGGAACATATTTCCCCGGCATCAGGATGTCTCCGTATTCGCCGCCGTCCAGGTACACGCCAAAATCTACCATGCGCGCCACGCGCAGGCTGTTGTAGCGTCCCGGTTTTAATTCTTCGTTCATGATTCTTCTCCTAAGTCAGAAACTCCGCCGCTCAGGATGAACTTCATCACTTCAGGTGCATCTGCTTCCAGGTTTTTCAGTTTGTCTTTACGCACCATCCATACCTGTCCTGATAGGCCATACGAGAAGGGCATATACACGCCACAGTGGCCGGGCATGTTGATATTGTCGAGGTCGTGGGCCGTGATGAATCCGAGGCGATAAATACCATCCTGGATTTCCACGCGCACCGGTTCGTTGAATTTACGCTTGTCGCCCACAAAAGCTTCGGTCATATCTTTCACAGAGCTGTACACGTGTTTTACTCCCGGGGCACGTTCCATCAGCGCATCGAACAGTTCAAAAAGTGGGCGTGTGATGAATCCGGTGGCAAACATGCCCACCAAGGTTATGGTCAGCACGATGATGAGGATGCCGATGCCGGGGATGTGCAGGTTGACAAAATACTCTTGAATCAGTGCGTCGGCTATGGTGATGAGGGTATAGAGCAGCCAAACCGTGGCACCAATGGGCAAAACCACCAGCAAACCGCGTAAAAAATAGCCCAAGAGGCGACTCATGGCCTGCCTGAGTGTAAGCTGTCTGCGCAGGTGACGGAGGTGTTTTTCTTGAATCATGTTTAGGGTTGATGCTGTGGAAACGAATGCAGGTCTGCACCGATGTCTCTGCGAAAGTATTTCCCCTGAAACTGAACGGCGTTGGCAGCAGCATAAGCCGACGCGGCTGCCGTGGCCATATCTTTACCCAACGCGCTCAGCGCCAAAACGCGTCCGCCGTTGGTCCAAAAGGTGCCATCCTTCAGGGAAGTGCCGGCATGGAAAATTGTACAATCAGCAATGCCTTCAGGAAGCAATATTGGGAATCCTTTGGGATAGTTGCCGGGATAGCCTTCACTAACCAAAACCACACAAACCGCTGTTTCGGCGTGCATTTCAATATTTAAGGAACTTAGGGTTCCCGAGGCGATGGCGTCAACAACAGCGCCAAAATCCGTTTTCAGGCGGGGCAGTACTGCTTCAGTTTCCGGATCGCCCATGCGCACGTTGTATTCAATAACCATGGGATTTCCGTTGCAGTTCATCAGTCCGGCAAACAAGAAACCGCGGAACGGAGTTCCTTCTTGTTTTAATCCGTCGAACGTTGGTTTCAGAATACGTTCTTTCACTTTCTGCATGAAAGCCTCATCGGCAAAAGGCACTGGCGAAACCGCACCCATGCCACCGGTATTTGGTCCTTGATCACCTTCGCCAATGCGTTTGTAATCTTTTGCAGAACCCAGTACCTGCCAACTGTCGCCGTCGCTCACGGCAAACACGGAAATTTCAATGCCGTGCAGAAATTCTTCAACAACTACTTTGGCAGAGGCGGTGCCAAATTTTTGGGCGGTTATCATCTCGCGCAGCACTTCTTTGGCTTCGTTCAAATCATCGCAGATGAGTACTCCTTTTCCTGCGGCCAGCCCATCTGCCTTGAGCACATAGGGCGCAGGCAAACTTTCAAGAAAACGATAACCTGCCTCCAGATTCCCTGCATGAAAAGTTTCATAGCGCGCAGTAGGAATATGGTGCCGGTTCATGAAGGCCTTGGCAAAATCTTTACTTCCTTCCAGACGGGCGGCAGCGGCATGTGGTCCCGCCACGCGAATGTTCAAACCATCTGCGCGGTTCCGCTGTTCGAAGAAGTCGGCAATGCCGGCCACCAGAGGATCTTCCGGGCCGGGAAGTATGGTGTCAATGCTTTGCTTGATGCAAAATTGGTACAGCGCCTCAAAGTCGGTAGGCGCAATGGATAACAATTCGGCGCGCGATTGCATGCCTGCGTTTCCTGGACTAACGAATAATTGTTCAGTGAGTGGACTCCCGGACAGCATATGCACGAAGGTGTGCTCTCTGCCCCCGGAACCGAGTACAAGCAATTTCACCGTGCAAAATTACGCCGCTATTCAGGCAAACCACCATCGGTTCTGCGAATTGCCCCAGTTTGTTTGGGAACGGCGTGACTTACTTTGCCTGGTTCGCCTGAAAAGGCGCAGTCAGGGCAGGCTCAAATGCGTACGGGCAAATATCCCGGCTCTTTCTCCAGGCAGTTTTGTTTGGAAAGACCGGAGCATAAGCAGTCGTGCCTGCTTTGCGTAGCCCAATCAAAGAAGGTTGAACAACGTACAGGCAACCAATCCTGCTGTTTCGGTGCGCAGGCGGGTTTGCCCGAGGCTGAGTGGCCGCATGCCCAGCTGCAGTGCCAGTAGGATTTCTTCGGAAGAAAAATCGCCTTCCGGTCCAATGGCAATGCAAACCGGCGTTTGGATGGATTCAGCCTTGTTCTTAGTTCCTTCCGCACAATGGGCCAGATAGCGAATACCGTCGAAGGATTCATGCGCCCACTGGCTGAACTTCATCACCGGCAGCACTTCGGGCAACCATAAATTCCCGCTTTGCTTGATGGCGCTGAGGGCCACCCGTTCCAGTCGTTCCAGGTTCACACGGGTCTTTTCGCTGTGTGCGCACTCCAGAAACCGCAGCGAAGCGAGTCCAAGTTCACAGCATTTTTCCAGCATCCACTCCATGCGGTCACTGTTTTTTGTGGGCGCAATGGCCAGATGCACCAGAGGTTTAGGTTGAAACCGAAGACTGCTTAGCTGTTCAGCACGGAAATAGTCCTTGCCTATTTGAGTGATTCGGGCTTCGAAAAGCTGCCCTTGGCCATTGGTGTAAGTAATGTCGTCGCCAACCTTTTTGCGCAAGGCATCAACAGCGTGTCGCTTTTCCGTTGCATCGAAGTGGGCGGTAGTTCCTTCCTGAATGTGGGCGTAAAACAAGGCGAACGTGTTGCACGCAAAGGTAGGATCTGTGCGGAAATCCCTGAGCTGTTTCTGGAAAACGCAACGTCGAGTTTTTTGAAACCCAAGGCCGGGCCGACGGACCAGAAGATCCGCCGGCAGGCCGCAGGTTGACCTGGGACCCGTCCTCAGGCCTCTTTTCGCGAAAGCAAAACAAAATCGTTGACGATGATCTCGGTGATGAAACGCTTGTTTCCGTCTTTGTCCAGAAAACTCCTGTTCGAGATCCTCCCTTCAACGACCACCTCAGCACCCTTACACATCAACCGCTCGGCGATTTCTGCCTGCTTCCCCCAGATGACCAGGTTATGCCAGGTGGTGTCGGAAATCTTCTCTCCATCCGAAGTCTTGTACGACTCAGAAGTAGCAAGAGAACACTTGGCAACTTTGTTGCCTTTACCGGTTTGTTTCACTTCGGGGTCCTGCCCCAGGCGGCCTAACAGGCGCACCGAATTGCGAATAGCATTGTACATAAAACGTAAATTAGGTTCAACTATCTGCCCGTACATCGGGAAGACGTTACAAAGGTGCGCCTGCTTGTGTTCACAAGTCGTACGGCAAACGTTTACAAACGTTTGCCGTACGCTTAGGCCGCCTGGGCATCATCCGCCACCTGTTGTACCTTGCAGCCGTGAACCCGACAGCAAATGCCAATTTCCGCGCCCTCACCGGCTTGCGTATGCTGGCTGCTACCATGGTTTTCTTATACCACAACCGAAAATACTGGCGCAGCTACCTCAATCCCGATGTGCTGCTGTTCCTGAACGAAGGCCATATGGGCGTTTCACTCTTTTTTGTGTTGAGCGGGTTCCTGATAGCCTTTTCATATGCCGATAAGCCTTTGAATGGTAACGGAACTTTCCTCCGCTACCTCGCCCTGCGCGCCGCGCGCATCCTGCCGCTGTATTGGCTGATTCTTACCGTTCGTTACGTGGATT
>JBEDND010000006.1:0-4854 GCA_041170785.1 Bacteroidota bacterium
GTATGCATATTTGATGCAGTTGTTGGATATTTTACATACGTAAAGTCATGTGATTTCCACTTGTAAAATAAGATTAGTTTACATTTGTATCATGAATGAAGTTGCTACCCGAATCTTTAAACTATTAAATGAGAAAGGAATGAATCGTGGATTGTTTGCTCAAAAGGCCGGCATTTCACCCGCAGTTTTGAGTCATATTGCATCAGGACGAAACGCCCCTTCTTTAGATTTGGTATTGGCTATGCTGCGCCTCTTTCCTGAAATAGACTTGAATTGGCTGTTGTTAGGAAAGGGAAATATGTATCAAAATGAAAAAAATGATGCTGCAGGCATTGAGGATTTACCGAAGGAACGTGTCCCTGGTACAGTTGTTCAGCCGGAATTGTTTCAGGTACAGATTCCAATAAACAGTCCGCAAACCCTACAGACCCAACCCGAGCATACACCAGATTATCAACTGCTTAGCCGGAAGATTGAAGAATTGAAGTTCTTGGTTCATCTTCATACCAAAAACACTGCCGACAGTATTGCGCAGTTAGAAGCGGAAGTGGAGCGAATTAAAGGAATATAAGCCAGGAGCAGCAGGGATCAGAACAAGGTTGCCTGAACCGCTTTGGCTTTCGGGAAGAAAAGTTCCCCCATAACTGAATGCATAGATTTCAGTACATCCTTGTTTACTGAATAAATCATTGATGTTCGAAAACCTCGGCCTTCAATGATACCGGCTTGCTTTAATTCTGCGAGGTGTTGTGAAACGGTACTTTGCGATAAAGGCATATTGGCCACAATATCTTTACAGTTTAGTGAACCACTTGCAAGCAACATTTTCACGATTTTGATGCGTGCTGGGTGTCCGAGCGCTTTCGCCAATGAGCCCAATTCCAAATCTGGATAGTCAAACTGTTCCGCCTTCATGCGAGCCATATCTTGGCAATTATACGATGATAGCATCGATATCCACAAGTTTTCCCACATTTTTTTACTTAAAGCTTAGGTGCAACTCTGTTAACTTCAACCCAATCTTAAAGTGGTTTTTCATGCTTCCACCTTTTGTGGCTCCAAAGCCAATTTTCGGGTTGTTCCAGAATGTCTGCTTCCATGAGCGCTGCCATCTGATGTGTTATTGAACCTTCGGCCACTTTGGAGGCATCATCGCAAATATTAGTCATTGAAACAACATACTTGCCACGGCCTTTGCGCTTCATACTCAGATAAATAACGGCAAAACCAAGCTTACGGGCAATTTTCTCCGTTCCGGTAAAAAACAAGGTGTCTTGATTCAGGAACTTCAACCATACACCACTACTTAGGTTTGAAGGAGTTTGATCGGCAATAAACGCTGTAGCAGTAAGTTCGCCCTGTCGCTGTTGCTCCATCATTACCTTCAGGGCCCGATCCATCGGTATGACCCCGGAACCAAAACGCGTTCGTGTTTTTTTAAAGAATTCATCGAAAGCTTTGTTGCTGAGCGGTTTGTACAGTCCCTGACTGAATTGAGGAGCAATAAGTGCCGCCAAAGGTGGAATCCATTCCCAGTTTCCCGTATGTGCCATAATCACCACCACACTTCTGCGATTGAGGTAATGCTGATGTAAGACTTCCGGGTGCTCATACTGTATGCTTTCCAGCAAATATGCCCTGCTCATTGAACTAGATTTTATCACTTCAACCATTACATCACATAAATGCCTGTAAAAGGCCTGTTCAACAGACTTTATCCAGGCATCACTTTTGTCTGGAAATGACTTACGCAAATTGGTTCGCACCACTGTTTTACGATAGGATGCCAAATGGTATAGCAGCACGAAAAGCACATTCGCCAATTGATAGAGCAAAACCATTGGCAATTTTGAAACCAATCGTATAATACCGATTAAAAAAATCCTGTTCAGCCAATAGAGCACAACCTTGTTGAATTATTTGATGTATCGGAAATCTTGATTTGCCTTCAAACTCACAACCCCTTCATACAAGAGATCGATGACCGCAGAAACATCAGCAATTGAAACCGTTTCGACAGTCGTATGCATGTATTTTAATGGTAACGAAACCAGGGCGCTGGCCACACCTTCAGCAGAATAGGCAAATGAATCGGTATCAGTACCCGTACTTCTGGAAACTGCTGCACGTTGAAAACTTATTTCAGCCTTTTCAGCCGCTGCAATCAGGTGCTTGAGTAAATTATTCTGTACTGCAGGCCCATAGGTAAGCACCGGTCCCCGGCCGCATTTGATGTCGCCTGAACGCTTCTTGTTGTAGAGTGGTGCATGCGTATCATGGGTTACATCCGTACAAATGGCCACATCGGGTTTTATTTTTCGACTGATCATTTCAGCACCCCTGAGCCCAATTTCCTCCTGTACCGCATTCACCACATACAGGCTGAAGGGTAGCTTTTTCTTTTTCTCGGAAATCTTGCGAACTACTTCTGCAATCATGAAGCCACCAATTCGGTTATCCAAGGCCCTGCCAACGATGTATTGATCATTGAGCATCATCATTTCATCGTCAAAAACCGCTACACATCCTACGTGCACACCCAGCTGTTCAACTTCTTCACGTTTGTGGCAACCTATATCAATGAACACATTATCCTGGTTGGTAACTGGTTCTTTGCCAGGTTCACGAACATGAATGGCCGGCCAGCCAAAAAGACCCTTGACAATACCCTTTTCCGTAAAAATATTTACCCGCTTAGAGGGGGCAATCATGTAGTCTGAGCCACCATTTCGGGTAACGTACAAATAACCATCATCGGTGATGTAGTTTACAAACCAGGAAATTTCATCGGCATGTGCTTCAATAACCACTTTATAGGGTTGCCCAGGATTGATAATGCCGGCAACAGAACCGTAAACATCAGTGATATAATCGTCAATATACGGTCGAATGTAGTTCAACCAAATTTCCTGACCCGGTTTTTCAAACCCGGTGGGAGCAGCATTGTTCAAATAGGCTTCAAGGAATTTCTTACTTTCTTTACGCATCATGATACAAACTTATAACACCGTTTCTGAATCTGGCCTGTGAAGCATGAGGCACATTTCTGATATTTGAAACAAATTCTCAACCATGGAACCAGGAACAGACGTGCTCGAAAGATTTCTTCAATATGTAAAAATTGATACTCAAAGCGATCCAGCCTCTGAGTCATTTCCAAGTACAGAAAAACAGAAAAATCTCGCCCATGTATTGGTCCGGGAACTGTTGCTCATGGGCATCGAGGATGCTGCGGTAAACCAACACGGCCTTGTGTATGCCACCATACCGTCAAATACCGATAAAGAAAGCGTTCCTGTGGTTTTCTTTTGTGCCCATATGGATACCTCACCAGATTTTAGCGGCTGTGATGTGCACCCCATGCTACATCCGGATTACCAAGGTGGCCCGATTTCCTTACCACACAACAACATCATTATAAATCCCGAGGATCACCCAGATCTGAAAAATCAAATTGGAAATACCATCATCACGGCAGACGGACGTACATTGCTGGGTGCCGATAACAAAGCGGGCGTAGCCGAAATTATGGCCGCGGCCGCTTATCTGATGAAACATCCGGAGCTGAAACACGGAACCATTCGGTTACTGTTTACACCCGATGAAGAAATTGGCAGGGGGGTAGATAAGTTGGATACGAAGTTTCTGGCTGCTGATTTTGGATATACCGTAGATGGTGAATCACGTGGTCATTTGGAAGCTGAAACGTTTAGCGCCGATGCCGCTACCTTGGTGTTTACTGGAATTCCAGCACATCCCGGATTTGCCAAAGGAAGAATGCAAAATGCAGTGAAAATTGCAGCCGATTTCGTTTCAGCACTTCCCAAACACCTGTTGAGCCCGGAATCAACGGAAGGCATGGAGGGGTTTGTGCATCCAACACAAATCAGTGGGAGCATGGAATCTGCGCGTGTTGACCTCATTCTGCGTGATTTCCAGGAGTCCGGGCTGGATTTTCAGGCTGAATTGCTTCGGAAAACGGCCAGACAGGTTTGTGCTGCATATCCAGGAAGCAGTTGGGAAATCCAACTTAAAGAACAATACCGCAACATGAAAACCATCCTCGATGAACATCCACATGTGCTTGATCTGGCAACGCAAGCCATTCGACGTGCCGGTATGGAACCTGTAATCAGCAGCGTTCGTGGCGGAACAGATGGATCGCGGATGTCATTCATGGGATTGCCGTGTCCGAATTTATTTGCCGGTGAACACGCATTTCATTCACCATATGAATGGGTTTCATTGGAAGACATGCAATTGGCGGTGAAAACCATCATTCACATTTGTTTACTCATCGAGGTACAGCATTAAGGTGAACCTTGAAAACGAAGGCATGAATAATTCCATTCGGGATATTTCGGTCACAACTCCTTTTGTCTGATAATTTATATTATGTTAAGTTGTGAACGAAAAAGAAGAACCGGGGGAACCCGGTTCTCTTTAAAGGTTTGATTTACTGCCCCTCCAATTGCTTGATAGATTCTAAGATCGCAGCACTCTTTTCTTTTTCTCCTAGGCTGTCGTAAATCCTTTTCAAAGACTTACTCAGTGATATCTTTTCTGAAGCGCTGTAAGCTTCATTCGACAGTGCTTTCTCAAGAAATGGCTGCGCCTCCTGGTAATATCCCTTCATTTTCGGTTCAATGGATGCTTTGGTTACGCCACCAATGCCTATGGTTTTGTACAAATCGTTGGCTTCATTCACCAACAATGCACCCAAGTTCCAATTGGCGTCGTAATTGTCAGGGTTCAATTCTAATGCCTTGGCATAACTGATTCTGGCTGAATCATTCTTTTTTAGCTGTTCGTAAAGACTTCCCCTAATGTAATAATACTGATTGTTGTCGAAGT
>JBEDND010000007.1:0-8234 GCA_041170785.1 Bacteroidota bacterium
TGCTCAGCGCGGGTGCGAAACGCAGGATGAAGTCGCTTTGTACGTCGTTCTGGTTCGCGATGTTGATGCGGATTTTCGCAGAACCCGCCTTTTCACTCAGGTTCATGGTGTTTTGGTTGAAGGAAACCACCGGCGGACGGTCGTTGTCGCGCATGATGATGGTCATCACGCTGTCTTTGGCCAAGGCCAAAGAAGATCCGCTGATGCGCAATACCAAAACTACGGTGTCATTGGGATCTACAACAGTTTCGTCAATCACTCGGGCGAAGAACACCAGGCTGTCGGGACCGGCGCTGCTTCCAAGGTTGATGGTCGTATCGGTATTGGTTTTACCCAAACGGAATTCGTTGGGGATCAAGGTGCTGTCGCCTTTTGATTTAACCAGAATACGCACACTGGCTGGATTGTTCAGTGCCTTGTCCATCTTCACTTTGATGGAAACTTTACCGGCGCTCTCTTTAATATTTACGAATGAACTGCCGAAGCTTACATTGGCAGCATCGTTGTCGATGATGTTGAGCGAATGGGTGCGCTCCAAACCAATACCACCGCGCTGAGGATTGCTCAGGCTGATGGTAGCGATCTCTGTTCCTTCCACTAGATTATCGTTGTTGATGACAGCATAGCTGCTGTCGAGTGCCGTATAACCGGGATTGAATGTGATGGTGCGCGGGCGCAGAACCAGGTCTTTGGTTATTCCGGAGTCGGCGGTTCCACTCACATAACCCATCGTTACAGAAGAGGCAAAATCATTCGCATAACGTCTGCGTACCACCAGAAGGGCTTTGCCGTCACCTTCTCCGATAGAAGATGAACGCAGCCAGAATTGGAAATCAGGCTGCACCAGAGCACACTCCTCTTCGGTGAGGGCCACAGGTGTTGCTGAACCTCCGCTGGTGCTCACAGTTGATTTTTGAGTACTTCCCCAGCCCCAAACACCGTTTGAGTCAAGGCTTGCATACAACTCCTGCCCTGTTTTCAAGCTGTAGTTTGCCACGCGCTGTATTCCATCGCTCAGGTTATTGGGAATGCTCGTTGCCCAGTAGCCGCCTTTACCCAATACTTCATTGGTGTAAAAAGTGGCCAGTGAGCCTGGAGTAATACCGGCGCCTTCTACATAAGTCATGCTAATCGGACGGCCTGTGCCCTGAATGTTGTCGAACAACGCCACCATTGATTTTGCCGGTGCCAGACTTTTGCCCCAAATAGCGGTTCCGTTGGTGGAACCTGTTCCGAAGGAAATACAGCGTATGCTGTCGGTGAGGTAGTGTTTTTCAACCATGGAACCAGGACTGATGGCCTGCATGTGGATCAATGGATATATACTTTGACCGGCGTTGAAAATGGCGTTTCCGCTTTGCGCAAAACCAAACCATCCGGTGAAGGTGCCACCGAAATCGGTGGTGAAGGTGTCGTGTTGCCCGGCTGCGGTCAGCGATGTGCTGGAGTTCGCCCTCCACTGTCCGGAGCTGTCCAGCCAAATACCTGTTCCGGCACCGGCAGCGGTAATCAAACCTGTATCGGCAATCTTCATCGCCCGCACCATGTACTTATATTGTGTGTTTGGCAAAAGATTGTTGATGGTGGCTTTAAAAACAACAGGAAGCCGGATGCTTCCGCTGCCACCTGCCGTGCTGTACTGTGGAACCAATAATCCGGTAAACTGCCCGGCAATGGGTTTTTGCGCTGCCAGCCCTAAAGAGCTTAGTACCAGCAACATCGGGAAAAATAATCTTCTTTTCATGTTGATTGATGGGGATTCCAGCGCGAAGATAATTAAATATAAAACCCAACATCCGCTTTAATGCTCCGCCAGCGCCAGCGTGTACGCACTGAACCGCGTGTACCCTTTCCGGCTCAGCGCCAGCACACAGGCTTCAAGGGTTGCCCCCGTGGTAAGCACGTCATCCACCAAACCAATGTGCACGTTGCCGTCGAGGGTAACCGTCCTACAGTCAAAACCTTCCGAAACGTTTCCCCAACGCAATACCCGAGAAGCTTTCGTTTGGCTTTGTGCAGCAACCTTTCGCCACAAAAGATTGGAAACCACCGGAAGGCCCAAAACCGAACCCATACCTCGCGCAATAAGATCAGCCTGATTGTAACCTCTCTGCCGCAAACGCGCAGCATGTAAGGGTACCGGAACCAATACATCCGGCAATGCCGTGCCCTGAAGCGCATGGCCAAATTGCCGTCCCAGCCGCTGGGCCAACGATGCAGCATCACGATATTTTATGTGGTGCAACAGCTTTTGTGTCAGGCCGCTTTTGTGGAAATACAGATAACTGTACACGGCCTGAAATTTTACACGCCCCTGAAAAATCCGTGCAGCAGCAGCAGCACCATGCAAACCAAAACCGATGCGCGGCAGCCTGCTTACACATGCCAGGCATAAAGCGGTTTCCGCCTCCAGTAAACCTTCGCCACATCCCGAACACAATTCCGGATAAAACAGGCGCGCCACATCCCGCACCACAGGCCATTGATCTATTCCCATGGCCGCAAGTAACACAGGCTTATGCCGCTTTAAACGCGTGCAATCATTTGTAATCGTTTGTACACGTTTCCGCTCCTTCGAAGCCGCCATTAAGTTCAAGCAGCCACAGGCCTTGCTGCAACACGTTAAACGCGTCCTTGTACCTTATGAATGATCCGGAGCAACGCGCAAAATCTTTGCAAGTGGCCGGCCCTTTGCCAGTTCGTCCACCAACTTGTCCAGATAGCGGACATTTCTGGTAAGTGGGTTTTCCAGTTCCTCAATGCGGTATCCACAGATGACTCCGGTGATGAGCCGCGCATTGGGATGCACACTTGCCCGTGCAAAAAACACCTGAAAGTTCACCTGTTCCTGAATCAACTCCCTCAGTCGTGCTTCATCAAACCCTGTCAGCCAGGCGATTACCTGGTGCAACTCTTCTTTTGTTCGGCCCTTCCGCTCCACCTTGTGCACATAGTGCGGATAGACAGATGCAAAGGTCATTTTTGCGATGCGCTCATGATGTTCCGCTGTAGCCTTCATGCTATAAAATTCTGATTAAAACCCCTTTCCTTTTCACCAGGTTTTTATAATCCCATTGAATTTGTCTGGACTTCTGAAGCCACGAAACCAAATCCTCGACATTCACTTCTTCAGATGATTGATAAAAAATCGAAGCATCTTTAAACTTACCGCCTTTGACATTTAATGCTGCTTCATCAAAATCGGCACCGCTCCAGAACATCAGCCTGATGCCCTTTTTCTGTTTGCTGTATCCAACTACGGGGTTGCCATCCAAAAACCACACCGGATGCGCATGCCAGATCTTCCCTTCTGCTTCAGTAAGTACCCTGCTGATGGTTGCCGCCAGCAAAGCACAGATTTCCTGCTCTGCGGCTGATTGCTGCTCGTGGTATGCCTGAATTGCTGCTTCCATGAATCGTTCCGGTTTGTTATTTCCTGCTCGTGCCAAGTATCTTTTGTGGATGCTGTTAAATTCCAGCCTGTTCAACTAAGTTAACAGCCTGCTCTGGTGTCCATATTGCCAAAGAACTGCGTTTAAAATCTGAAACATTCCTGGTAACGATGCCGTTTAACATGCTGTTTTCCTTCGCAGCAAAATATTGAATAGCATCTTCAAAGTCTTTAAAATCAGACTTTAAAGCACTCTTCACAGCTGCAGCAGTCGTATCGACGGTTTCAGTCAATTCTTCAAGCGCCTTCATCGTCTTTATGGCCTCCTTGTGCGATGTAAGATTTCTGATGATGTAGTACGTATTATTGTATGAAACCGCTGTTAAATATAATTTAACTTTACCCTTTTCAGCATAGTCAAATAATCTTGCCGCACTTTGTGCAAAAGGACTGCGATCCGTTAAAAAGTCAATGACAATATTTGTGTCCAAAAAGAAATGAATCATTTCGGGTATTGCTTCATAATAACCTCCTGCAACGCTTTCTTATAGTCGAAATCTTTTGGCGCTTTGATCGAACCCAATAGGCTTTTGACCTTTGGAGAAAGGTCTTCCTTGTCCTCGTTTTTTTGTACAAGGGCTTTTAAGTAATTCTCTATGAGGGCAGATAGACTGCGTCCGTTTTTTCTAGCGTACACCTTGGCGGCCTCAATGATTTCCTTGTCGACAGTCAATGTGAGCTTGGTGGTCATAATACGTATTATTCTATTTCCAAAAATACGTGTTACACCTTTTCGAACGAAATCAAGCTCTTTGCTTGAGGGTCTGAATGCTTTCATTTCTTCAACTTCCTCAGCGGCAAATACACATGCTAAAAACAACAGAACCAGGTTCCCACGTTTACAAGCGTTTATACATGAAAGAAATCAAGGGTTGTAGATTTCGCCTTCGGCTTTCAGATCCGGCAGCAATACGCTGATTGGGGTGGCCACAGAACTAACTGGTTTAAAGTTTGGGTATTCAAAAATCATGCGGCGGAACTTCCCCAAATAACAGCTGATGAGTTCACCCATCGCTGCTCGTCGAAACCCCGGGTACATTCCCAAATGTGCACAAGCGTTATAGCAGCCAGCAGGCTACTTCTTGCGCCCCGTAAACCTGATGACTGAACCCAAACCCTTATGGTACAATCCTTCGTTCAATTCAAGCTCTTGTTCTTCCAATTGGATTATATCATAGTTCGGAAAATCTGCCTGCACTTCTTCCACAGAAAACAACACGTTTACATCTTTGGGGCCCCCAACCTGTTCGTTTCTGGAGTTGTAGGCCAGATGGCTTTTGCTGAACGCTTCAAACACAATCCAGCCACCGGGACGAACATAGGTATCCAACAACTTGTGATATCTTGATTTGAGGTCCGCCGGGAAATGAGCATAAATCAAAGCGAGCGCATCAAATTGTTGCGCTTCATATTTTAGTGATTCCAAACTCCCTACCTGGTAGTCGATGGAAACCCCCTCGGCTTCCGCCAGGGTCATTGCCTTCTTTTTTCCTGCCGCGCTGATGTCGAATGCAACAACATTCCAACCCAATTTTGCCGCATAAACAGCATTGCGTCCTTCACCTTCCGCCGGAAACAAAATCGATCCTGCGGGCAACGTTTGCAGTTGTTCCTTCAGGTAGTTGTTTGGCTCGGTACCATAAGCATAATCCTCTTTGCCGTAGCGTTCATCCCAAAACTCTTTCATACCATCATTTTTGTTCTATTCCAGCCTTTTTCTTTGTCTTCGAAATTACGCCTTTAAACGGCGCAGCATTTAAGGTTTCAATGTCCATATTTTATCGGCAAACGGCAGATACTCAGGAAGTGCAGCCGAACCATACCAATTAAATATGTCGTACGCAAGAAGGTTGTTTTTAATGGCAGGATCGGTTTGCAACACATCCTTTGCCTCGTCCAAGGTGCTTATATTATTCAAAATAAACAACCCACGGTAATTGTATTCATTCTTGCCCAGAGGACCAACAACAACCATGGTCCCTTCGGCAACCAGGCGATTGATGTTGTCTAAATGTCCGCGAAAACAACTGCTGATGAACTGCTTATCTGTTGTTGTATTATTTCCGGTTTTTAACATCACCAGATAATACTCCTTCATGCCGTATTTATCACCACCGAGTTTTTTCGCTAACACACTGTCGTGGTTTGGATTGGATGCCACTGAATCTTGACTTGAATGCACCTGTCCATAAATCCGGTTGTTGGCAAAAAACACCATGATGAATGGAATAAACTGTATGATCCGTATGTTCATGAGCCTTACTGAAACCATCATTGTTCTGTGGTTGAATGATGTCACAAAGGTACCGTCTTCAAATCATTACTCCGTTTGGCCGGAACATGGTCAATTGCAACACAGCGCGCACATCCCTGAATCACCAAAGTAACTGTTGTTTCCGATGACTCCCTGGTTCAACAGCAATGAACTATTCTGCAACGGTAAACTTCTGTGGTTGACTTATTTTGTTACTGCTGCGCACAACAGCGAGGTAAATCCCATTGTTCCAACCATTTGTTGTAAGTAATGAATTTTGTTTCAAAGGGAATGTTTTAATCAGCCTACCGGACACATCGTATATAAACACCTCACTTTGTTCGGTATGTTCCATAGCTGCTGCATCAAAACTTACCGTTCCATTGGAAGGGTTCGGATAAATCTTTAACACTCCTTTCGGGTATATGGCTTCTTTTATACCCGCTAAAGAGGTTACAACTACAGAAACAACATTACTTGTGTCGCGGCAGCTTGGTGAATACGCAATAACCGCCTTATAGTTACCACTGTCTTTTGCGAAATAAATATTGCCTTTATGCTTCGGTATCAATACATCATTCAGATACCAGTCAACATTTGCCACGTTCGATTGGGCTACCAACATAACCGAATCTCCCGCTTTGATTGTAGTGGAACCTACAACGTTCAACGTTAAGTCTTTCTTCAACAGCGCACAAACATCTACTTTAAATATACCTGTTGAAACACCGGCATAAAGTGTAGTGCCTTGGCTGTAGAGTTTGTTAATGGTGAGGTTTGACAACCCATTGTTCAACGGTGTCCAGTTCTTCCCTTCATCATCCGAATAAAAAACCCCACCACCTTTGGTACCCAAAAATATTAAGTCCCTGACCACAACAATACTGTTTACTGCAGTTGTTGTTAAGCCATTCACTTCCTTTGACCAATTGTTTCCGTCATCATAAGAAAAATAAACGCCGTCGTTTGAGGTGTAAACTCCGTTATTCTGGGTTCCTGCAATTAAAACAGAATCGTCTTTTACCGCCAGACAATAAACATCCTGAAAAGCTGAACTACTGCCTATTTTTAACCCATTGCCGCCTGGAGCATACCAAGTTTGTCCGCCGGTGCTTGAGATTTGCAGGTATCCAGATCCTGTGTACGAGGCAACCAACATGTTTCCCTTGTGTACAATATCCGTATTTCTGCTCTGCCAACTTGAATTAGACGACCTCCAGGCTGTTCCACCATCCTCAGAAAACCAGACCCCACTGCCATCCATTCCTACCACATAACGACGATCACTAACCACAATTTTGTTTACATTTTGAAACGTATAAATCGTTGGTAAAGCCGTCCAAGAAGTTCCGTAATCCATTGACTGGAACACTTGTTCATAACTTGAAACCAGCAACTTTTTTCCCTCTTGAGCAAAAGATGTCGCTATGGTATTGATGCCGGTCGCTGTATCCCAGGTATTGCCTTCATCCTTTGTATGGTAAATCCCTGCTTCTGTGCCGGCCAGTAAATTGCTGTCAGCGATATACACCGAAATGACGTTTTCGGCCAAATGGGGAAGTTTCGTCCATTGACCAAAGGCTTGATTTCCTAATAGTATCAACAAGGAAACGGTACTGATGAATTTGTGCTGCATACGTGCTCTGATTGGCTTTTCTTCTCTGGGTCTCAACTTACCTCCGCTTCACGAGGAGTCAAAAGCTTCAACGCAGGCCAAAAGTACCATTATGAAACAAGAAATTAGCGTTCGATAGTGTTATTCAAAGAAATTACTACTTCCAATACACGTGAAAGCCATTATCCCGTTTGAACCGTTTTCAAATCGTTTCACTATGGCACGATGATCAACGTTTTCGAAGCCTTTTCAACAGGGGTTTCTAGTGTTAATAGATACGTACCTGCAAGCTTTTGCCCATTGTTAATCTGCACACTGTTTTCTCCAATATGTAAATTGCTTAAAACTTTTTCCTCGATCAACCTACCGTCCGTATTGTATAGGAACAATTTGACTTCTACAATCCTGTCCAAATGAAACTTGACAATGAATTCCTGACCACTTGGGTTAGGAAATATTTCCATATTCAGCGTTCCGGTGCCCTGTTTTTTGAAATCATCCACACCTGTTGTCGGGTTTCTTATTACATACACTTTATATACTTGACTGCTTGCGCTGCTTTGAGTTCCTGCATTTGCAAAAAAGATGTTTGCAGCCGTGCTGCTGATGCCGCCATAAATATAGCCCACCAAAGTACTGTCTTTGGTAAACTCATCTAATTTGAACACTTCATTCGTAAAATGAGGAACGCTCTGTATTGGAATAAACTCAGCTCCGGCACCAAGCAAACCCGGCATTTCAACAGGAAGTTTATATTCCGTCATTGTACCATTGGAACTTCTTGTCACGCGCGCAATTGTTTTCACGAACGGCACATTGTCGTCTTTAATCAGCACACCCATGCTGTCATAGTACTGGGCAATTCCACCAAAAAACACATTGTGCATCTCATTGTTTTTAGTTGAATACATCGG
>JBEDND010000008.1:0-22868 GCA_041170785.1 Bacteroidota bacterium
AATTTCTATTTGTGCAATGTTGACTAAACCCAAATGAATACTTAGGCTTAGTTAAGCAGGAAATGAATAGTTTTGCTGTAAGAATGGAACAACGCATAGCCAGCATACGTGAACAACTAGCGCAACTAACAGTTGCCGAAAATATCCGTGCAGAAGAGTTCCGATTGAAATTTTTATCCAAAAAAGGGCTCCTTCAGCAGGAGATAGATGCATTTAAGCATTTGCCCCCGGATGAGAAAAAGTTGTTGGGTAAAAGCCTGAACGACCTTAAACGTGCCGCCGAAGAATTCTATGCACGTTTAAAAGAACAAGATTCAGGAGAAAAACAAACCGATCCTTCAAACGCTTTTCATCTCCCCGTTTACTTGAACGAACCAGGAGGAAAGCATCCCATCAACCTCATCCGCGACGAATTGGCTGGTATCTTTCACAAGCTCGGTTTTGAATTGGTTGAAGGACCCGAAATTGAAGACGAGTGGCATAATTTCGGTGCGCTTAATTTCGCAGAGAATCATCCTGCCAGGGATATGCAGGATACTTTCTTTGCTGGAACCAGCGTGCTTCGAACACATACCAGCAGCGTACAAATTCGTGAAATGGAGCGCAGGATTCCACCAATGAGGTTAATGATGCCAGGTAGGGTATTTAGAAATGAAGCTGTAAGCGCAAGAAGTAATTGTTTTTTTCACCAACTTGAAGGCTTATACATCGACAAGGATGTCAGTTTTGGGGATCTCAAACAAACCTTGTACTATTTCATACAAGAACTTTTCGGGGAAAATACGAGGGTTAGGTTCAGGCCTAGCTATTTCCCTTTCACGGAACCAAGCGCAGAACTGGATGTTTGGGTAGGAACGGAAACAGATGATGATTATAGGCTTACTAAGGGAACCGGTTGGTTGGAAATTTTAGGTTGTGGTATGGTGCATCCCAACGTCTTGAAAAACGTAAACATAGACCCGGAAATTTACAGTGGATTTGCTTTTGGATTGGGTTTAGATCGGATATGTATGCTTCGTTACGGCGTGAAAGATATTAGAGATTTTTTTACCGGAGATATCAGGTTTTTAAGTCAATTTGCCTCCTTCTGATATTCATATTGAATTTGACCTTCCTGATGGTAAGCGAATTTATTTTGCAGGGGATTTTCATTTAGGTTACCCAAATGATGAACAGAGTAGAAAGCGGGAAGTGACCCTGGTTTCTTGGCTGTCATTTATTGAACAGGATGCCGGTGCTGTCTTTTTGATGGGAGATCACTTTGATTTTTGGTTTGAATACAATCATGTAGTGCCTGCAGGATATGTTCGTTTCCTAGGGAAAATAGCAGCAATGACAGACGCAGGAGTAAAGATCTTCATGTTCAGAGGGAACCATGATATGTGGACCCGCGGTTATTGGTCCAAAGAACTGGGTGTGGAAGTAATCAGTGATGGATGTACTATGGTAAGCCGAGGCAAGCGCTTCTACCTGCATCATGGCGATGGGCTTGGGCCTGCCGACCGCTCTTATAAGATGCTACGGCGTATCTTCCGCGCTACATGGTCCTCCTGGCTTTTTGAACGGCTTCATCCAAATTTTGGCTTTTTTATCGCCACGTCGTGGAGTAAGAGAAGCAGAAAATCTCAAGGTAACCGTTACAATAAATTTATGGGTAAAGACAAAGAATTGTTGTATCAATTTGTTTGTAACCATGAATCCGCCCATGAATATTACATTTTCGGCCACAGACATTTGGCATTGGATATTGAGGTTAATAAAACCAGACGATACATAAACACAGGCACTTGGCTCAAGTCCCCAACATACGCGGTTTTTGATGGAAAGGAAGTTGCACTCAAGGAATATAATCCTTAATCAACATGAAGCCACTGTTTAGCCTGATCCTCATTATTAATGCTTTAAGGCTTAGTGATAACACAACCCACTTCAAAGAGTATCGTAAGGAACTGGGATCATTTATTTGCGTTTCAGCCGCGCCAAACGGTTACATCGTAGCGGCCAATAAAGAAGGTGTTGTCTACTTATGGGACCAAAGAGGTTCCTTAATTGGTAAACAATCCTATAGCCAGTATGGTAAAATAGATTTGATCGATGCAGCGAACCCTTTAGATATATTTATATATTTCAAACTGAATAGAAGATTAATCGTATTGGACAACCAATTGAATGTAAAAAAAGAACTGGATTTCAATAAACTTCAAAATTATCAAGTGCGTGGTTTGGGACGAGCATCGGATGGGAACTGTTGGATCATTGATGCACGCGAACAATTACTAAAGAAGATTGATTTTACAGGAAAAGCACTTCAAAGCCAAACAATTCTGCTAAATAGAACACAAGGAGGATTTGTTTTGATCCGCGACAATGGGAACCACGTAGTCTGTGGTGCAGATCAGGACAGTATGCTGAATATTTACACTTCTTCATTATTACTTGGTGTGAAATTGAAGAAAGGTAAAAATTCCTGGTGTCTATATGGAAATGAAATTTTTGTACCTCTGAATGATTCAATACTTGGTTCCTATGACATAGCATCTCCAAAAACGGACACCATACACTGTATGGGAAATTCACCATTGAAGCAGGTCCAGGTTTATTCCGGCGGGCTCGTGAATATGAACGCAGGAAACCTGATTTTTTACAAAAGCGAACATGAATAAACTATTAGAAAAACTTGAGGCTATTCACGCCCGCTTTGTAGACACGGAGCAATTACTGAGCAGTCCTGAGGTTATTTCCGATTTAAAGAGGTTTACAAAGCTCAACAAAGAATACAATACATTAAAGGAATTGGAAGATGTTTATGCAGCATACAAACACTTGTTGCATGAACAGTCCCAGGCGCGGGAGTTGCTTGATCATGAAGATGACAAGGAAATGAAGCAATTGGCGCTGGAGGTTATTGAAAAAACGGAGGATGAGCGCGGCCGATTGGAACAAAAAATAGGCGTCTTACTCATGCCTAAAGACCCACAGGATGAAAAAGATGCTGTTATGGAAATTAGGTCGGGTACAGGTGGCGACGAAGCCTGTTTGTTTGTGGGTGATTTGGCCAGAATGTACCTCCGATATTGTGAAAATCGCGGTTGGACTTGTGAAACCATAGACTACAACGAAGGCAGTGCCGGAGGTTACAGCAAGTACATTATGCTTATCAGGGGAAATTTGGTATATGGTACCTTAAAGTATGAAAGTGGCGTGCATCGGGTACAACGTGTACCTCAAACAGAAACACAAGGCCGCATCCACACTTCGGCGGTAACGGTTGCGGTATTGCCGGAAGCCGAGGAAGTAGATGTACAGTTGAACGACCGCGACATTGAATTGCATACATCACGGAGTGGAGGTGCCGGCGGGCAGAACGTGAATAAAGTAGAAACCAAAGTTCAGCTTACACATAAACCCAGTGGAATCGTTGTGGTTTGTCAAACCGAACGCACCCAGTTGGGCAACAGGGAAAAAGCAATGAATATGTTGCGAACCCGCTTATATGAAGATACTGTACGCAAGCAGGAACAGGCTATCGCCGCGCAGCGCAAAACACTGGTTTCCACGGGCGACAGGAGTGCGAAAATCAGAACATATAACTTCCCGCAAAGCCGCGTAACCGATCACAGAATCAACCTCACACTGTACAACCTTCAAGATGTGCTGCACGGAAAACTGGATGCCATTATCGAAGCGCTACAGCTTGCAGAAAACGCCGCTCGTGTGCAGCAAGGTGGATCAGATCATTAACTCAAACACCTGCGGCGCGCTGTTGCGCTGCGGAATCGGTGCTTTTGTTCGGCTTGGGATCCTTTGTGCGTTTTGCCGGGGCTTTATGCGCGGATTTACTCATGGATTCGGTGCTTCAATATCTATCCGTGGTACATTTGCCCCAAGTATGAATTTACGTATAGGGAGTTTGTATAGATAAAAGACAGCCATTGAACCACCAACGTTGCCCGGTTAAAAAAAAGAATAAGCGGTTTCGGGAAATGATTACGGAGCGCAAACGTCTTCGAGTGCCTGGAATAAACCAACACCATCGGTGTTAAACAGGTGCTCAAAAGCCGCTCTCTCTGGGTGGGGCATCATGCCAAAAACATTCTTTCCTGCATTGCAAACCCCGGCAATGTTGTTTACTGAACCATTGGGATTGGCTTCCTCGTTAACAGTTCCGGAAGCATCGCAATAGCGAAACAAGACCTGTCCATTTTCTTCCATCTGTCTCAATGTTTCCGAATCTGCATAGTAACGCCCTTCACCATGTGCAATGGGGATGTTGTAGGCCTTATGGGCATCGTAATGCGCCAACAATGGAAGGCTTGTGTTCACGGGCTTTAAAAACACGTTGCTGCACGTAAAGCGCATGTTGGTATTCCGGAGCAGGGCTCCGGGAAGCAAGCCAGATTCGCACAAAATCTGAAAGCCGTTACAAATACCCATCACGTAACCGCCTTTATGTGCAAAATCAATCACTGATGACATAATGGATGACTTGGCAGCAATGGCTCCACTTCTCAGGTAATCACCATAGGAAAAACCACCGGGCAGGAAGATAAAATCGCAGGACTTTAAGTCGGTGTCCTGGTGCCACAAGGTTTCAACAGAACCTGGGCAATGTTCTTCCAGGGCCGCAATCAGGTCCTTGTCACAATTAGATCCGGGAAAAATTACAACTCCGAAACGCACAATGTGGCAAAGTTAAGCATTAAGCCCCAGCTGCTGCGCGCAGCGTTTAATGGTATCGCTCAAGGGTTCAAAAGTTATTCCCAGAGCCAGCGCTTTTTGGTTGTCATAGAAGCTGCTGTGTCTGCTTACGAGGATATTTTCAGACGACAAGGGCAATCGTTTACCCAACACGGGCTCTGTGGCGCGGACGAGGATGTAAAACAGCCAAAACCATACGCCCTTCATTGGAATTATGGGTTCAGGTTTGCCACAAGTACGCGCAATGTTGGCCAACAAACGTTTGTAGGAGTAGTTTTCGGATATGGCGACATATCGCTGATGTTGAACCTGTTCATCAGCCAGTTTCAGCATCAACTTCACAGTATCTTCCACAGAAACGAACCCATTGGTTCCCGTCGGAAAAAACTTCAGTCCCTTGTTGATTCTGTGAAAAAACATATTCGATCCACTCGTTCCATCACCAGCGCCAAGAATGATTCCCGGGTTCACAATGGACCCGGAAAGGCCCTCCTCGAAACCCCTCCACACTTCCATTTCACTCAGGTGTTTGGAAACAGCATAGTTGGTGTTTAATGGACCATTGCTCCAGGTTGTTTCCTCGTTAATCACCGTATGCTGATCGCTATTTCTTCCAAGAGCAGCGATTGAACTTACATGAAGAAAATAGGGTGTGTTACATTTCACCGCGGCATCAACAAGGTTGGCAGTCCCTTGAACATTCGTGTGCATCATCTTGGCTGCATCAGACTTGTAGAATGAAACATAGGCTGCGCAATGAAAAACAACGTCTATTCCAGCCAACGCTTTTTCCAGGGAAAAGACATCCTCAAGGTCGCCGATTACCCATTGTAAAAGCGGATGCCCGGAATCAATACCATAGAGATTCGCCACCTTGTAGAACAAGTTGAGCGTACTGTGTTCGCGTTTCAGGGCGACCACAAGCGTGCCACGCTGCAGAAGGGAACAAGTGAGGTGTGCCCCCAACAACCCCGTGGCCCCGGTTACCAGTGTTTTACCCATAGATGCGTATTTTTCCGGTTGAGCTGCGAACTTAACCGAAACATAGAAGTTATTTGAACATGCGCATTGCAGTAATCAATGGACCCAACCTGAACTTGCTGGGAAGCAGAGAACCGGAAATCTACGGATCTGGCCGTTGGGAGACCTGTGAACAGGATTTGAAAAGACAGTTTCCAAACGTGGATTTTTTCTTTCATCAAAGCAATGTGGAGGGCGAACTGATCAACCTCCTGCATCAATATGGAATTCCCGGGCCAAATCAAGCAGATGGAATTGTCCTGAACGCCGGAGGCTACAGCCATACTTCCGTAGCCATAGCAGACGCGGTAGCAGCCATAGCTGTGCCAGTCATAGGTGTGCATATCAGTAATGTGTACAAAAGGGAACCGGAACGCCACATGGAACTTATAGCGAAAAGCTCCACGGGAGGGATTTTTGGTTTGGGTATGGAAGTCTATACCCTTGCTGTGCAGTGGTTCTTGCTACGCAAGAAGTGATAATCAAACAACCACGTTGATGATGCGCCCCTTCACGATGATTAGTTTCTTGAGGGGTTTTCCTTCCATCCACTTTACTACCTCAGGATGTGCAAAAACCGTTGACTCCATTTCAGCGTCTGTGGCATCCAAAGCGAAAGTGATGCTGGTGCGTGTTTTTCCATTAATACTAACGGGATAGTTAAACGCTTGTTCCACCAGGTATTCCGGGTTGAATTTGGGCCAAGAAGCCACATGAACACTGCTTTGATGACCCATCATGTGCCACAATTCTTCCGCGATATGGGGGGCAAAAGGCGCGAGCAAAACCACCAAAGGTTCCAGGATGGTGCGCTTCTTACACTTCATGGACTGAAGCTCATTCACAGCCACCATAAATGCGGAAACAGAGGTGTTGAAACTCATGTTTTCAATATCGCCACTTACCTTTTGAATGGTTTTATGCAGCACCTTAAGTTCTTCTTTGGAAGGATTTTCACCCGACAAGGTGCAGACATCCTCTTGCACGTACAAACGCCACAACTTGTTTAAAAAACGGCTTACTCCTTCTATGCCGTTGGTATTCCACGGTTTGCTGTCTGTTAACGGACCGAGGAACATTTCGTACATGCGCAAAGTATCAGCTCCATAGGCATCGCACACATCGTCGGGGTTTACCACGTTACCCCATCGCTTGCTCATTTTCTGACCATCTTCTCCCATGATCATACCTTGATTCACGAGGCGTTTAAAAGGTTCGTCCCAACTGATCAAACCGAGGTCAAAGAGGAATTTTGTCCAAAAACGACTGTACAGCAGGTGGCCTGTGGCATGCTCGCTGCCACCCACATAAAGGTCCACCTGGTTCCAGTATTCCAGTGCTTCGGCACCGGCAAAACGTGTAGCGTTATGGGGGTCGGTGTAGCGCAGGAAGTACCAACTGCTGCCCGCCCAACCCGGCATGGTGTCGGTTTCACGAGTTCCATCGGGAGTGTGAACCCAACCGGGAACCCCGGCCAGAGGACTTTCCCCGGTACCAGACGGCTTGTAACTTTCCACAGCAGGCAATTCCACGGGCAACTCGGCCACCAACCTTGGAATACCGGCGTCGTTAAAAACTACGGGAATAGGCTCTCCCCAATATCGCTGCCGGCCAAAACCAGCCTCCCTGAGTTTGTAATTTGTTTTGCTTCTTCCGAGGTTCCGAGCCACAATTTCTTCCAGCATTTTTGCAATGGCATCTTTAACAGACAGGCCGTTTAGGAATGCGCTGTTGATACACACACCCTCCTTGGCAGCATAAGCAGCGCTCAGGGGCTCTTCAAGTGTTTCGCCAATCGGCTGAATTACAGGGATGATGGGCAATTGGAACGCCTGGGCGAAATCAAAGTCGCGCTCATCATGGGCAGGAACGGCCATAATGGCGCCAGTTCCATAACCCGCCAACACATAATCGCTAACCCAAACAGGAATGGCTTTTCCGGTAAAAGGATGGACCACTTCGAGTCCGGTAAACACACCGGTTTTGCTGACAGAGGCCATGCGGTCAATTTCACTTCTGTTTTTTGCCTTTGCAGCATAAGCCACAACGGCTTCGCGCTGAGCACCGGAACAAAGGTCCTCAAGGCCATCATATTCAGGCGCCAGAACCAAAAAACTCGCACCGAAGATGGTGTCCGGTCTGGTGGTGAATACGGGAATGCTGCGGTTCATGCCCACGCACGAAAAGTTGATTTCAGCGCCGGTGCTTTTGCCTATCCAGTTCCGCTGAATTTCTTTAATGGATTCACTCCAATGGAGCTCGTTCAAACCATCCAACAGGCGGTCGACATAAGCAGTGATGCGCAGGAACCACTGTTTCATCTTTCTGCGTTCAACAGGGAATCCGCCACGTTCGCTCACGGGACCTTTTTGCGGGTCGTTTACAACTTCTTCGTTGGCCAGCACCGTGCCCATTTCCGGACACCAATTCACTGTTGTTTCATCCAAAAAGGCCAGGCGGAAGCGATTCAGTACAGCTTCTTTCTGTGTATCACTGAACAGTTTCCATTCGCCAGCGCTGAATGAAATGCCAACTTCTTTCAGCGTATCAAAGGGCGCGGCACCCTGTTCCTCGAACTGTTCCACCAGTGTAGTAATCGAACGAGCCTTTTGAACAGTAGGATCGTACCAATGATTGAACAACAGTGAAAAAATCCATTGAGTCCAAGTGTAATAATCAGGATCGCAGGTGCGCACCTCGCGCGACCAGTCGTAGCAAAAACCCATGCGGTCCAACTGCTCACGGAATCGGCGAATGTTTGCATTGGTGGTAATGGACGGATGTTGTCCGGTTTGGATGGCATATTGTTCAGCAGGCAATCCAAAGGCATCATAACCCATTGGATGAAGCACATTGTAGCCGTTTAGTCTTTTGTAACGAGCTACGATGTCGCTGGCAATATATCCGAGCGGGTGGCCAACGTGCAGGCCGGCACCGGAAGGATACGGGAACATGTCCAGCACATAATATTTGGGTCGGGAAGGGTCTATATCTACTTGATATAAACCCTGTTCTTTCCAAAGCTGTTGCCAGCGGGATTCTATTTGTCGGAAAGGATATGAAGCCATGAAGCCCGCGAATTTAGTTCTTCTGCGGGCTTCAGTAGTGGGTTATTAAGCGGAATTAAACGGCGAAACTTTCCCCGCAGCCGCAAGTGCGCGAAGCATTCGGGTTGATGAAGCTAAAACCTTTTCCATTCAGGCCATCACTAAAATCGAGTTCTGTGCCACACAAATACAGAAAACTTTTCATGTCGCAAACCATTTTAAGGCCGTTGTGGAAGAATTCCATGTCGCCGGGTTTGGATTCGTTGTCGAAGTCAAGGTTGTAACTCAAACCGGAACATCCGCCACCTTTAACGCTTACGCGCAGAAAATATTCACCTGGCTGGATGGAGGCATCCCGCATCAAATCCATGACCTTGTCAAAGGCTTTAGGAGAAATGCTCAGGTCCGAATTTCCTGCATTCATGATTAATGGTGTTTGGCCTGGTTGTCAACGATGGGTTCAAGGCCCTGCTTCACGCGGTAGTCGTTGATGGCGGCTTTGATGGCATCTTCTGCCAGCACGCTGCAATGGATTTTTACAGGTGGTAGTGCCAACTCTTCCACGATGTCCATATTGTCGATAGACAGCGCTTCATCCACGCTTTTGCCTTTCAGCCACTCGGTGGCAAGGGAAGAAGAGGCAATGGCGGAACCGCATCCAAATGTTTTGAACTTGGCATCTTCAATCACGTGCGTTTCGGGATTCACCTGAATTTGCAGGCGCATCACGTCGCCGCACTCAGGAGCACCAACCAAGCCGGTGCCCACGGTGTTGCTGTTTTTATCCAGGGTACCGATGTTCCTTGGGTTGGTGTAGTGGTCTATTACTTTCTCAGAGTATGCCATAATGATGTTGGTTATTTGTGTACAAAGATATTATTTGGAACAAGTCTAAACAATTAATGTTCCTGCCATTGAACACTTTTCAGGTCAATTCCCTCTTTAAACATTTCCCAGAGAGGGCTCATTTCCCTAAGGCGGTTTACGGCTGTTTTTACACAATTGATGGTGAAATCAATTTCCTCTTCAGTGGTAAAACGGCTCAAGCCAAAGCGCAGGCTGCTGTGTGCAAGTTCATCGTCGAGACCCAGGTTTTTGAGCACGTAGCTAGGTTCCAGGCTGGCGCTGGTGCAAGCACTTCCTGAGCTCACCGCAATGTCTTTCACACCCATGATCAGGCCTTCACCTTCTACGTATTTGAAGCTCATGTTGGTGCAATGGGGCAGGCGGTGTTCGCGTGAACCGTTTACATAACTCTCTTCAAGTTCCAGCAGCGCGTGTTCCAGTTTATCGCGGAGCTTAGACAGACGATCGGCATCGGCGTGCATTTCTGCTTTGGCCAGAGCTGCTGCTTTTCCAAATCCTACGATGCCGGGAACATTCAGGGTTCCGCTACGCATGCCGCGCTCATGTCCACCTCCGTCCATTTGGGCGGTAACCTTCACCCTTGGGTTTTTGCGACGCACGTACAGCGCGCCAATGCCTTTGGGTCCGTACATTTTGTGTGCAGTAAAGCTCATCAGGTGGATGTTGTCTGCAATCACGTCCACAGGAATTTTCCCCACGGCCTGTGTAGCATCGCTGTGAAACAAAACACCTTTCTCGGCGCAAAGGGCGCCAATTTCTTTAATGGGCTGAACAACGCCGATTTCATTATTGGCGTACATGATGGTTACCAAAATGGTTTCCTTACGCATGGCTTCGGCTACTTGTGCAACGGTGACCAATCCATCGGCACCTGTTTCCAGATAGGTAATCTCAGCGCCAGCTTTTTCAAGATGCTTACAGGTGTCGAGAATGGCTTTGTGTTCGGTATTTACGGTGATGATGTGGTTACCCTTGTCGCGGTACATTTCGAACACACCCTTAAGTGCCAGGTTGTTGCTTTCGGTAGCACCGCTGGTGAAAATGATTTCCTTGTCACTGGCGTTGATCAGGTCGCCAATGTCCTTGCGGGCCTGGTCCACAGCGTCTTCAGCTTCCCAACCAAATGCATGGTTGCGGCTGGAAGCATTGCCAAAATGTTGTGTAAAAAAGGGCATCATGGCTTCCAACACACGGGGATCAACCGGAGTGGTAGCGTTGTTGTCGAGGTAAACGGGTAACTTAACCATAGTTTTTCTGTGACTGTTTAGACAGCTTCTAAACAGCAAAAGTAAAACATTGGCTTTGTGATAAGGTTTGTTTGTTCCAGATAAAAAGTATTTACGTTGGAAATTGAGCAGTGTTGACGCGCCCGGCTTGTGATCATCAGAACAGATTCAGTATCCACACAACCGGAGGAGGTCTCTAAAAGAAGAAAAACCAATAGACGATCTTCTTGTGCAGCAAATCTGCGATTATGAAGGTGGACTGTGTTTCACAGATGATTTGGTACAACCCGAACCCGACACATAGATGAGGTAGAAAGAAGCAAACCACGACAAATACAGAAAGTGATTGCTGTCGCTTTGTCAGGTGTTAAAACAAACCAGCTCCCACCCATATTTCGTCGGAGAATGACTTAAATTTGTCCATTGGAGTAGTTTGTGGTGCATTGTTTGCCAAACCCACTCCGAACGAAGCGTTTGCCCAAAACAATGAACGATCAACAACAACCAAAACCCCAGGAGCGCAAACCGCGCTTTAATCCCAATTGGATTTATGCCCTGGTGATTCTTGCCTTCATCATCATCAATTTCTTTCCCAAAGAACACGGCAAGCCCAGCTCCTGGAACGATGTAAAACGCATGGTGCTGAGTGAAGAAGTAGAAAAAATGGTGGTGTGGAACGAGAGCGAGGTAGAAGTATTTCTGACACGTGAAGCACTGGATAAAGAAGAACACAAGAAGCTTAAAGGCAAAACCGATGCGTATGGCAGCGATGTTCCACAGTATTATTTTGAAACCGAGATTGATTATTTCAACAGAGAACTTGAAGCGCTGAAAGCGGAATTGAAGGCGAAGAACATAAACCCTGACATGGCGCTGAAGCTGGATTTTAAAACCCGCACCGATTACACTGGGCAAATTCTGAATTGGTTGTTCTTCATACTCATTTTCGTGGGCTTTTGGATGTTGGTGATGCGTCGGATGGGTGGTAACTCCGGCGGTTCAGGCCCTAACATTTTCAACATAGGCCGTGCACGCGCTCAGTTGTACGATAAAGACACAAAGGTGAATGTAACCTTCAAGGACGTAGCCGGACTTCAGGAGGCTAAAATGGAGGTGATGGAAGTAGTGGACTTCCTGAAGAACCCCAAGAAGTACACCAATCTGGGCGGCAAAATACCCAAGGGTGTATTGCTCGTAGGCCCTCCCGGTACCGGAAAAACATTGCTGGCCAAAGCCGTTGCCGGCGAAGCCGGTGTTCCTTTCTTTTCTTTGTCGGGTTCTGATTTCGTAGAAATGTTTGTGGGTGTGGGTGCCAGCCGGGTTCGTGATTTATTCAAACAAGCGAAAGAGAAGGCACCCTGCATTATTTTCATCGATGAAATTGACGCCATCGGCCGCGCCCGTGGTAAAAACCTGGTGCAAAGCAGCAACGACGAACGCGAAAGCACCCTGAACCAATTGCTCGCCGAAATGGATGGCTTTGGAACAGACAGTGGTGTGATTTTGATGGCGGCCACCAACAGGCCCGATATTCTGGATTCGGCACTGTTGCGCCCCGGACGTTTCGACAGACAGATTTCTGTGGACAAGCCAGATCTCATTGGCAGGGAGCAGATTTTCAAAGTACACCTGAAGCCGCTTACCAAACTGGCATCTGACGTGGAAGCGAAAAAACTCGCGGCCCAAACCCCCGGTTTTGCCGGCGCAGAAATTGCGAACGTGTGCAACGAGGCCGCGCTGATTGCTGCCAGAAAAGGGAAGGAAGCGGTAGAAATGCAAGATTTTCAGGATGCCATAGACCGCGTGATTGGTGGTTTGGAAAAGAAGAACAAGTTGATTTCTCCGGAGGAAAAAGAAATTGTGGCCTACCACGAAGCAGGACATGCCGTTGCCGGTTGGTTCCTGGAATTTGCAGATCCGCTGGTGAAGGTTTCCATCGTTCCGCGCGGAGTGGCCGCATTGGGATACGCACAATACCTTCCCAAAGAACAATACCTCTACCGCACCGAGCAGTTGATTGACTCAATGTGTATGACCTTGGGTGGACGCGCTGCGGAAGAAGTGTTTTTCAATAAAGTAAGCACCGGTGCCCAAAACGACTTGGAGCGTGTAACGAAACTGGCATACAGCATGGTTACCGTGTACGGAATGAGTACGAAGGTGGGCAACCTGAGCTTCTATGATGCACAGGGTGAATATGGATATCAAAAACCCTACAGCGAGAAAACGGCCGAACTCATTGATCAGGAGGTGCGTGAATTGGTAGATCAGGCATATACCCGCACCAAAGGCCTGCTGCTGGAACACAAACAGCACACAGAAGCACTCGCTCAGGAATTGTTGAAGAAAGAGGTGCTGTTCCAGTCTGATTTGGAACAACTAATCGGCAAGCGCCCATTCAACACCAAAACCACCTACGAGGAGTTCATCAACAGCGGCACAGAAGAACAAGGCACTTCAGAAACAACACCTGAGATTCAGGAACCTGAAGCGCCGTCAGAATCCTAAGCGCAGCTTATAAATCCCAAATGAGGAGCAGCGTCGCGCCGGCTCCACCCAGATTACCGGGGAACAACAAACCCTCAACACTGTTGATGTCCATGCGCACGCGAAGGTTTTTAACGGTGCACGAAACAAAGGAGCGCACATCGAAAGCATGAACGCCTCCGTATGCAAGTTGAGAACCATAGTAGAACTTCCCCTTATATTTTCCATATCCAACGCTGACCCTGGGAATAAACCCGGGATAAGCGCGGTACACCAGGTTTCCAAAGATGTGTCGCCCATTACTCAGGTAAACACCTTTGGAGAAACTGAACAACGCCGGGAGGGATACCAATGAATTCAGACCGGAACGGCGCGGATTCATGCGGTTCAGCAAGGTGTCAAAATAGTTGCTGAATGAAGCGTTGCTGTCGATGCCGTATGGTGTGAACGGCACCTCCCATCCATTGATCCCGAAGGCAGAGTCTTTGGTATAAGAAGCACCCGCAGCGCCTAGTGAAACCAGGCCCAAGTCGGAAACAGAAACGCGCCAATAATGTGATTGTTCGTTTTTACCCTTCATTCCACCAAACTGAAGGTTGATGGAAGCGCCGTGGCTGAGCGGATAAAACCCAAGGTCGTTTTTGTCCTTGCGCGTAACGTCAACTTGGTAAGACAGGTTTAGGCTGTCGCCAAGGGCGGAAGTGAACAGATGCGCACGCGGCATGGAGAGGCGGGTGTATTCGCGCATAAACACCCAGGACGCTCCGGCTTCAAACCAATAGTTTCCTTTTCCCGCAGGCTTTATTGTTTTTATGTAGCTGGCACCCAGTTGGTTCCACGACATGCTGTTCAGGCTGAGATTCTCACTGCGCATGGTGGTGCCGGCAAAAGGTGCGTTGCCGCGAAAAACCAGATTAAAAGCATCTTGGTTGAAACTTGCTCCAACCAGGTTTGTGTACTTATAATCTAGTGACCAGTATCCTGTTTTGGAGGGAAAAACGCTATGCGCCTGATCATTAAAACACACCTGAATCGAGTTTTCTCCCTGAATGGAAGCCACCCCTGATCCAATACGGTCAGCCGTTTTACCAATCAAATTGTTGTTTAGCGTTCCGCCCTGCACACGAAATAACGCGCCTGCAGGCACCTTGCTGCTGTAATACATGGCCTGTATGGTGATTTCCAGGTTGCTCGGAAGCACATATTTCGTAATTACCTGAGTAGGACGGTGTATCCTGTCCAAAGGTGTGTTTGGTGCCGAAAGTACAAGATTGCTGTCGCGCGCTTCGTGAAGCTTGCTGCTGTCCAAAGGGGTGTTTTGTGCGGAAAGCACAAGGGCAATGCACATTGCCGGAAAGAGCAACAGCGTTTTTTTATTCAGAAACATGCTGCGTTAAAAGGAATTAGCAATGGTTACTTGTCCCACCAGGCGAAGTTTCAACCTGTAGAAGGAGTACAATTTTCTGTAGTCGGAACCCTCCGTGTTGAGGCGCGGCACAAACACGATGTAGCGCGCACGGCGGAGGTTTTCCATACCTGTTTCAGACACCGGTGCCAGCAGGGTTGCCGCGGAACGGGCAATTACCGCACCATTAGCCTGATTCACGGTCGAAGCAGGAATCTGTGCCTCAGGAACGATGCTGTCCAAAACAAAACGATTGGCATCCAGCAAATAGGCTTTCATGCGGATGCTCACCGGGTAGTCATTCTCTGCATATATTTTGAGCACGGCACTTTTTGCCAGTTCTATTCCCTTAATCGCGCCAAGGTTCAACACCTGTGTATCTCGGAAATACACACCGGGAGATTTGAAACTGATCGGCATGGAAGCATCCAGATACACGTTCAGCGGTTTGTCGTGGTATAAGAAATCCTTCCAACGGGTGGTATTACCATTGGGATTCATCTGCAGGTTCAGGTCGTAGGCAAGCTGGTTGGGCAGGTTGCCAATGAAACTGCGCACATTGGAATTGCTCGTGTTTAAGATGTACGAAGTTTCCCAGGGTGCCCAAGGTTGAAAGGTGGCGGCGTTGATATCTGTGTTCACGCCGAGCAGGGTAGGAGCAACCAATGGAACAGATGTGTTGTTTAAGGAGTTCTGGCTTTCCAAGCTTCTGATGAGCACACGCCCTTGTGCGCCAACGCCATTGGAAACACGTAAACGCAAAGACACATTTTCTGGTTCCATGCTGCCGCCAATACCTTTAAACAGGTCCACAGGCTGAACACCGCTGATTTGCTCGTTCGACTGACCGAAATACCCAATCGCCCATTCGGGTTCAACGCCCACAATGCCGTATTCAACCCGCACGCTGTCATCGAGCGAAACGTTTACCTTACGGCCGCTGCTGTCCAAGTTCACGATGACAATCTGGTGGAAGGTGTTTACCGTATCGGTAACAGTAGGGTTTTTACCTCGGTAATCCACCACGTAGCCATTCATGTCAACATCTTCCACATATTTTTTTGTTTCTCCCGGAACAGCGGCGGGCACCTTGATGATGCGTTCCACACTTTGTCCATTCTTCACCACATTGGGCAGTCGAAAGATCATGGTCAGGTTTTCCTGGATGGTGGTGGATATGCGGATGCGCAGGGTTCCTTTTCTGGCCTGAACAAACTTCAACTCGGGTCCGCCCATTTCCATGCTGGTTCCTTCATCTTGGTACAGCACGTTTTGGCTGGGGAAAGCTGCTGTTGCTGCTCTGGGTTTCAGACCATCCACCGTGAGGTTCAACTGAACACCTTTAAACGCATCAACCACCACCGGTCCACTGCTGGCATCGGTTTTCAGTGTTTTGATTTGCGCCGTGAGTGTTTTATACACGGTTTTTCCGGAAAGCGATGTTCTGGAGTTTTGCCGGGAATTAGGCGCCAGGTTATAGAACGTTTGGGTACTTACTACAGAGTTGTCGGTTTTGTTGCGAAGCTCAAAAGTCACCTCAGAAAGGTTTACCGGAAGCTCATTGAAAATCTCCATGGTCAGCCAGCCACTGTCGAGCGTGGCGTATTCGAAGAAGGCGCTGGCGTCAAGATCCACCGGGTTGAGGTTGGTGAGGTTTTGTGCCGGAATTACCTGTGTGCTTCCGTGTGCCAGGATGAATGCAGGATTGATTTCGGCAAGCGTAACCCTGCGCGAGATGCTTTGGTCATTCAGGCGCAGGGTTTTCAGTGTGAAGTAGCGGGTAACAACCGTGTCTGGTATTTTGATTCCGTCTAGTCGGTTGCTGGTATAAACCAGTTGATTGTATTCCAGCGCATAACTGCTGTCGCCGGCCTTGTTCAGCAGGTTTCCTGTGTACAGCTGGTCCAGGGCGATGTCAGCACGGGCAATAGGCGCCAAATATTCGGCGTCCCAATAAGTTCCATCGTTTTTTCTGCAAGCACCAAGGGTGATGACCAGAAGCAGAAAGAGTATAATGCGGGAATACATGAACAATTTTTATTGGAGCACACCACCAGGGTGTTTTCGTTCTGTCAGGCGTGCGCTAATGCAAGATCCTGTCCGGTTCCCAAGAAGCGCATGAAGCGAAAATGCGACACGAACGCCTCACGGAAGGTAGGATATTCCAGATAGGGAACATTGTGTTTTGCAGCTACCTGTTGGACAATCTTGCGCACATCGGGATAATGAACGTGGCTGATTTGTGGGAACAGGTGATGTTCAACCTGAAAATTCAGTCCACCGGTAAACCAGGTCCAGAATTTGGAATTGGGTGCAAAGTTTGCGGTAGTAGCCATCTGGTGCACGGCCCACTCTTGTGGAATGCGCACGCGTTCGTTGATATTTGCTTCTACGAAATGGGTCTTTTCAACTACATGGGCCATCTGGAATACGCAACTCAGTACGATACCCAAGGTAACATGAAGCGAGAAGAAGCAAAGAAGTCCCGGACCCCAACCGAGCATGTAAACAGGTAATCCGACGTAAACAAGAGTATAAGCAATCTTGGTGGTCCAGAAAATCACATGTTCCTTTAAGGGGAATTTGGGCAAATCCGAGGTGTACACGCGGCGTTTGAAGTATTTTTCAAAATCAGCAACGTACATCCAAAAAACCGAACTGATGGCATAAAGACCCATCATGTACAGATGCTGGAATCGCAGCGCGGGTTTCCATGGTTGGGTAGGGCAATGCCGCAGTGCCGGAATTTTCGCAATGTCGTCATCAATACCATCCACGTTGGTGTAGGTGTGGTGAATCACATTGTGCTTGGTTTTCCAGATGAAGGCGTGGCTGCCGAGCAGACTCATGATGTTGCCAAACCAGTTGTTTACCTTCCCGTTGGAAGAGAAACTACCGTGACAGGCATCGTGCATGATGTTGAAGCCAGCCAAGGCGTGGAATACGCCAACCAAGGCGAACAAAAGTACCGAAGCCCAGATGGGAAGTCCTGCAAACAGCGCCAACGCCATCAGCGAGGGAACGGCCACCATGATGATGGTGGTTTTGGTGTATAAACGGCGGTCGCCGGTTTTCTTTATTCCTTTTTTCGTGAAAAACTCGTCTACTGCTGCACGTAACTCTCCGTAAAACTTGTTCCCCTGATTATCAAAAATTGGAGGAGGAACATTCATTTTTGAAGTATTCATTGATGATTTACTTATGTTGTTTTACAAAGGTAATCAAAGCCTTGGCCATGATGGCACATTCAGCAAATATACTTTTTTTGCCCCATGGAGTTACCTGAGGCCTTTTTAGAACGTCTGCGCAAGGATTTTCCTCAGAAATATCCGCAATTGTTTCAATCATTTGAACAGCCCGGATGTGTGTCTGTAAACCTTCACCCCAGGAAATTCGCGGCAGCTTCCCAGGGAGCTATTGATGCCGTTTTGTGGAACACTCAAGGGTTGATCCTTGCTCAAAGACCATCATTTGTGTATGACCCTTGGTTTCACGGTGGTGCCTATTATGTGCAGGAGGCCGGCAGTCAACTCATCGGTGTTTTGTTTTCCATGCTTCAACTTCCGGCGCAGCCACTGGTGTTGGATTTGTGCGCCTCGCCCGGAGGGAAAAGTGTACACCTGGCAAACCTGCTTTCGGGAAGTGGGGTTTTGGTTTCCAATGAACCCATCAAAACACGGGTTGGGGTATTGCAGGAAAACTTGAGCAAGGCGGGATGGGACAACCACCTTATAACGCAGTCAGATCCGTCGGTGTTCCGTGGCCTTGATTCCTTGTTCGATGTGGTTCTTGTGGATGCGCCCTGCAGCGGGGAAGGGATGTTTCGTAAAAGTGAAGAAGCGCGCGAACATTGGTCGCCCGACCTGGTGCGCTTTTGTGCCGCCCGTCAGCATCGCCTCTTGGAAGACATCTGGCCAACATTGAAACCCGGAGGGTTCTTGCTGTATAGCACCTGCACCCTGAATCGCGCAGAAAATGAAGCGCAATTGGAAACCGTGCTGCAACAATCGGATGCCCAATCGGTTTCCCTTGTTTTTCCTCAAGAATGGGGATTGATGGAAGGAAATTGTGATACCGCATGCTGGTATAACTGGCCAGGTAATGGCGGAGGGGAGGGTTTTTTTCTGGGTGTTATTCAGAAGCAAGGCCCATCAGAAGCAGTACAGGAATCAATCAAAAAGCAGGTTTTAAAGAGGAAAGACAGCAGCCGGCCGGAATGGATTTCAGATGGTGCAAACCTGGTTGAACGCGAAGATGGGCTGCACCTCATCAGCGAAAGGGCCGAAAGTCTGAGCAGGCAATTAAGGGCTGTTCGGTTGGTTCACACAGGCACGCGTGCCGGCGCATTCATGGGGAACAAGTTCAAACCTGATCCCGAACTCGCGCTGAGTGTTCATTTCAACAGTGGAAAAACAACGCCATTGACGTTAGACGAGGCCCTGGCATTCCTTTGTGGCGACGGCATCCTGCCAGAAACAGCCAAGGAAGGCTGGAACCCAGTCTCCTTCCAAGGGCTTCCCCTTGGCTGGATCAACCACCTGGGTCGGCGCAGCAATAATCTTTGGCCCGCGCCGTGGCGCATCCGACAAAGACCCCAAGCCGATTTACCCAAACCGTTTTGGCAAACCTGAAACTACCCGTCAGGTTGCTGTAAAGCGAGGAATGGAAAACGAACCGTTAAATTCGTCAAGTGCTTTAAGGAAAAAAACCCATACATGCTCATCAGCCATCAAATCATGAAACCAATTTTGTTCAGTACATTATTTCTGACAGCAACGGTGCTTACCGCGCAAACCAACACGGTGTGCAGCAGCGGTGAAGCCGAAGCGATCATGCGCGGCAACTTCAACCCGGCGCAATACCGGCAGCAGGTTCCCTTAGACCAACCGACACAAATCGCGCGTCTGTTGGCCGAACGCATTTCTCCCGACACCTTGAAGAAGAACATCCTCCGGTTGGCGGCATTTCAGAACCGCAATACCGCTTCCGACACATTGTCGGCAAACAAGGGCATCGGAGCAACCCGCCGGTGGATCTATGGAGAATTTGCGCGCTATGGCCAACTGTCAGGAAACCGACTGATTCCTGCATATCTACAGTTTGACCTGAACGTGTGCAACCTGATGAACAGCCACCGAAACGTGTTGGCGGTTTTGCCGGGCACCGATACCACTGATAAAAGCATCGTGCTCATCGAAGGGCATTTCGACAGCCGCTGTGAAGGCAATTGCGACACATCCTGTCTTGCTGCCGGTGTAGAAGACAATGCCAGCGGCACGGCCTTGGTGATGGAACTGGCCAGGGTAATGAGCACCATGTCCTTCCGCCGCACGCTGGTGTTTATGGCCACCACCGGCGAGGAACAAGGGCTTTACGGGGCGCAGGCCTTTGTGAACTATGCCCAACAAAAAGGCATCAAAATACGCTCCGTGTTAAACAACGATGTTACCGGTGGCGTCATTTGTGGCAAGACCGCTTCAGCCCCGGGCTGTCCAGGTGAGCATACCATTGACAGCATCCGCGTGCGTCTGTTCTCCGCAGGAAACATCAATTCGCCATCCAAGCAGCTGTCTCGCTTCACCAAGCTGGAATACAAGGAGATGCTCCAAGCACATATGAAGGTGTTTTCCGATATTCAGATTATGAGTCCGGAAGACCGCACCGGCCGCGGGGGCGACCATATCCCCTTCCGGCAAAGCGGCTATCCTGCCATCCGCCTTACCAGCGCGCATGAGCACGGCGACGCAAACGTGGGCGTTGCCGGCTACAGCGACCGTCAGCACAGTACCCGCGACATTGCCGGTGCCGACCGAAATAAGGACGGAATCACCGATAGTTTTTACGTGGACTTCAACTACCTGTCGCGCAACACCTGCATCAACGGCTGCGCAGCGGCGATGTCCGCCACCGGTCCGGCGCGCCCCGACCTCAGCGTGCAGGTGAGCGGTAAAACCGTGTTTGTGAACATCACACAGGAAACCAAATACAAGCAGTATCGCGTGGCGATTCGCAGCGCCTCACAGGAGTGGGATTCGGTGTACACCATGAACGGCAGCAGCGGCAGCTTTGAAATGCCCGACGGACGAAGCTATTACATCAGTGCAGCCTCAGTGGACAGCAACGGAGTGGAGAGCATCTTCAGCCGCGAAGTCACCGGAATCACCACCGGCCTTGATGAGCTTACCTCGCATGATGAGCCGGCTTTGGTGCTGGAGCAAAACCATCCCAACCCTTTTGACGAAGCTACCTGGATTGTGGTACGGCTGAACCGGCTGCCGGTATACCAACAAGCGGTGATGCGCATCAGCGACGCCTCCGGACGTGTATTGCGCAACCTGCCCTTGAAACTCAGCATGGGAAGTAATGAGGTGTTATATGAACACGGAGCGGGCCAAAGCGGAATCTTGCACTATACGCTGTTGCTGGATGGCCGACCCGTGGAAAGTAAAACCATGGTGTTTGCGAATTGATGCCGCGAGGCCGCCAAGGTTCCGGTCCTAAACCTTAGCTTATTTCTCGCGGCAGCCCACCACGGAGCATATGGGACATTGTTCGGGTTTGTGGCCACGCGCCGGACAAAACTGTCTTCCGAAGAAAATAATCTGCAAATGCAGTTTATTCCAAGAGGCTTCGGGGAACTGTCGCTTCAAGTCGCGTTCGGTTTGTTCCACGTTTTTTGCCGCGCTCAAGCGCCAGCGGTAGGCCAGCCGGTGGATGTGTGTATCCACGGGAAAGGCCGGATGCCCGAAGGCCTGGCTCATCACCACGCTGGCGGTTTTGTGGCCCACACCGGGCAGTCGCTCCAACGCTTCAAAACTTTCCGGCACCTTGCCGTCGTGTTCCTCGAGGATGATTTCAGAGAGTCGGTGGATGGCTTTGCTTTTCGCCGGACTTAATCCGCAGGGTTTGATGATTTCCCGAATGTGTTCTACAGTCAGTTTGACCATATCGTTAGGATTGTCTGCTTCCGCGAACAGGTGCGGCGTAATTTTATTTACGCGTTCATCGGTACACTGGGCCGAAAGCAAAACAGCAACCAGCAGCGTGTACGCGTCTTTATGATCGAGCGGCACCGGAACTTCCGGGTAGAAATGTTCCAGTGTTTGATGAATCCAGGCGGCGCGTTCTTTCTTGTTCATGGAAATGGTGTTCAGAAAAGCACATCCTCCAAAACATCTATGGGAATTCCCGGGGGAATCAACAACACCAGGTTGTTCAGGTCCGGATTGTGGTGGAGGGTTCCGGCCAGTTCTTCAGAAAGGGCCGCAAGCAAAACGCCGTTCAGCGTTACCGCAGCGTCCGTGATCTTGCCTTTTTCTACCGAAAACGCGCATGCCAGCGCACCGGCTGGTGTTGGCACTTCACGAGCAAATGTATAGCGTGGGCCGTAGCCAAAAATCCAATCTTCTTGGGTGAAACGCTCCTGCCGCAGGGTATCAATGGCGGCCAGTTCTTCAGCAGAAAAAACATCGATGCGGCTGTGTTGAACCGTGCTGTTGAGGTGTTCGGCGATGCTGGTTTTGAACGCATCCAAACCTAGCGGATGTTCCAGGAACGCAGAAATATTGGCCACTTTGCTGCGCATGCTTTCCACCCCGTGGTGGCTGTAATTTCCCACATTACCGCGGATGGCGTTGCCCAGGTTTTCCAGGTCGCTGTTGAACAGCAGCGTGCCGTGGTGCAGCACCTTTTGCCGCCGTTGGTTGAGGTGTTCGGCGTTGCCGCTGATTTTCAAGCCGTTGGCAATCAGGTCGTTGCGGCCGCTGTGGGTTGCCGGAACGCCCAGGGATTGTAAAAAATCCACCAGCGTTTGGGTATGACCACGGAAGTCCACGGCGTGTTGCCGGTCTGTATAGCTTTTGATGAAGGAGAAGCACACATTGCCGGCATCGTGATACACCGTTCCGCCGCCCGAAATCCGACGTGCGATGTGGATGTTGTTGCGGCGGCAATACGGATAATTCACCTCTTTGAGCGCCACCTGATGTTTGCCACATACCACGGCGTTGTGGCTTTGCCAGATCAGGGCAATGTCTTCATCGCTGTGGTCCAGCAGATACGCTTCTGCCGCTAGGTGGAAATACACATCGGTATTGTTGCTGCTGATGATGCGCATGG
>JBEDND010000009.1:0-18258 GCA_041170785.1 Bacteroidota bacterium
GAATGCTGATCAGGTCTTTTTTCAGATGTGGCCAGTGCATGACCAAGCTGAGCAACAGCATTGCAATCCAAGCCCCCCGCTTTAGCTGCATGCTGCAAAAGTGCAGATTTTTTTACACGATAGGCAGCTGCGTTTGCTGAAAAAATCAGGGTTCCTGTATCTGATCGCCGCGCAAAGCCCTGTAGTATTTGCGTGCTTCCACCACAAAAAGGCTGCCCGGGTATTTGAGGATGATGGCTTCGAATGCGGCTTTGGCCTGTTCCGGCTTATTCAGCTTGTCTTTGCAGATCATACCCAATTGGTACCAGGCGTTGTCGGCAAGGATGTCGTAGGAATAAACCGTGGCCACCTTTTCGTACAGGGCGGCGGCTTCAGCAAAACGTCCTTCTTCTTCACGGATTTGCGCCATGGTAAACACAATATCGTCGCGCAGGCTGTGCGCAGGAAACAAGCGGTTGATGCTGTCCAGCAGCTGCGTGGCTTCCGCTGTTCGGTGCTGCATGAGTTTCAGCTCGGCCTGGGCATACAGGTTCATGGCGGTTTCATTGCTGTCCATGCCTATGTTGTCCTGGATGAGCAGCGACAGTCGGATGGCGTTGTTGGAGATCAGCTGTGTGGTGGCACCTTTCAGCACTTCCAGCTGGGTTTGCGCCCATTCAAATTCCCCGCGGAAATAGCTGAGCCTGGCTCTGCGGAAACGCGCCTCCTGCCCAATGGCTTCTTCGGGAAATGCGCGATCTACCTGGCCATAGAGCAAATCAGACTCCCAAACATCGCCGGCGGAGAGGTAGGCATCTGCCAGCTCCAACTTCATGGCGGCCTGTTCAATCCCTCGATATGCCGGGCTTTCCACCGCGCGTTCCAACACTTCAATTCCGCGTGTTTCCTGATGCAGGTACCTGAGGTAAATCTTGCTTAACAGCAGCGTGACCGGCGCATTATAGGGCTGATAACCTTGCCTGTGCAGCTCAGTTTCGCAATCGGCAGCGAGGCTTTCCCAGGCGGAAGCACGGTTGCCGGTATCCTGTTCCAGCTGTTGCGCTCTGTTTTTGAGCCAGCCGGTTTTCGCCAGTTCGTAGAACTGGCTGTTTGGATAGTTTTTGAAGATGAATTCCAGGGCGCTTGCGGCTTGCTGAAACTGCCCGTTGGCGGCCATCAGCGCAGCCAGTTCATATACGATGTACCCTTCCTGCCGTTGCCTGCGGTCGGTGGCTTTCGCCTGAATCAGCGCGCCATTCCAATCCTTCAACTGTACATACGTCCACTGCAGCAAAGCGTACAGATCCGGGTGATCCGGATTGCGCTGCAACCGTTTGAGGAGCGCATCGCGAAGCAAGGGATAATCACTTTCTTCAAGCCAGGCAGACAGTTCGCCTTTCAGCTCGGGTAAATCCACTTCCCGAAATTCCAGTAGGGTAAGGTCTTCCTCCAAGGCCAATGATTTATTTCCCACGCGGGAATAAAGGTCTGCGAGCTGCGACCCAAAAGCCCTCGGGTCACCCTGCTTCCGACGGGCCTGTTCATAGGCGCGTATGGCTTCGGAAAAAAGGTTTCTTCTGGAGAAGGCTGCCGCCAGTTTTTCCTCCTGATTGCCGGGCATACGAGCAGCTTCTTCATGCAAACGCGCATACAGCAAATTGGCTTGTTCTTTTTGACCCTGCCGCTCCATCAGGTATCCTTCATCCACCTTATAGTGCCAAAGCATAGGATATTTACGGGCACGCTTCTTCACCCATTTCGCGGCCTGGTCCCAGGCATTCTGTTCCATCAGGCACTGCAGATAACGGTCATACAGGTACAGCGATGAAGGGTCATCATTGGCCAGCTGTTCGTACAACACAGCGGCTTTGTCATATTCACCATTGCTGAAATACTGCCGGGCCAGCAACTCATTTTGTCCTTGGGCGCGAAGCAAAGCTGGGCCAAGAACCATCCACAGAAATAATAAATAAGTGCGTATTCGGAACATGTAGGAACTCTTCAGCGAATAGGTTTCCAAAGTTAGCTGTTCTTCTATTCCGCAAAACGGTTCGCCCTTAAAACACAGGTTTAAAATCGTCGGGTTTCAGGGAAGGATGATAATGGTGTACCAGAGCGCGGCAGCGGGTGCGCACAGGCATGATGCCTGCGCGGTATAACCGGAAGAACAGATCCCAGTCTTCGCCGCCCCAGGAAGTGATAGATTCATCAAACATGCCGCTGCACTCCAGCTGTTTCTTGGTGCAGGCCACAATACCTGTTCCTTCGCTTTGGTATTTCCATCCATCGTTCGGGTTGGGGCCCAGCATTTTGCGGCATACCGGAACCCAGGCACTGTAGGTTCCCACATAGCGCTGCAGGAATTTGGCAAGTTCCGGGGGTACCGACATGTCTGCATCGCAAACAAACAATTGTTCGCCACGGGCTTGCCTGATGGCCCGGTTAAAGCAACGACTGCGCGCAAAGGCTTCATTGCTGCTGCTGAACACCAGGGTTCCATCCCACATTGCTTTGATGGCCGCACCCAGATCGGGGTGGTCGGTGCTGCCACAGTCGGCCACAGATAAGGCGATGCGTGCGCCCCGCTTTCTGGCTTCCATGAGTGAAGGCAGCAGCACATGCAAGTAGTGTTCGGAGCGGTTCAACAGGCCGGTGCATACCCAGATTTCATCGTAGTTTCTGTATGGCCTGATGGAGTTCCACAGCACCTGCAGCACACCCCGCAAGTCCGTAAACAGCGTGTGCCAGCCCACCAGCTTTCGCTGCGGACTTTTCAGTAGAAACCATGCCAAACGCTTCATTGCAGTCATCACACAGACCTACGGGAGCGCTGCGCCTTCCGTTGATCCAAAACCAGCCAGGGTGTATAGGCAAGGGCGAAGTTCGCCAGGGCTGCCATTTCCGCGCCCAGCACATACCAGGGCCAGGGACCCAGATGATCCAGCAGTGAAGCAGTAGGCGGCTTCTGGCAAATGAACAGGTAGTTGGCTCCAATGCTGAGGTTCACCACTATAGCCACCAACAGAAACACATTCAGCGCCAGCATAGCTTTGACAATATGCCGCGGCCAGGGACGCATGCCGTAAACCACCGTGGCATAAACGATGGCCAGGATCATTCCGGGATGACCTATCCAGTATCGGAAATACATGAAATGGGGAAACTCTTCCTGCAGATCGGGTGTGAGGGTAGCCTGCAACATTCCGGCGAGCGCCCAGAAATACAGGATTTCATACCACCACTGTCGTTTCCAGACCAGCACCAGCACAATGGCCAGATTGGAAAAGCGGCACAACTGCAATGGAAGGTGTCGGCGAATGTCGAAGGTGCCGGCGCTCAGTTCAAGGATGGTCCAGATGATCCAGGCACCTGCAATACTGAAGCCGATGAAGGAACCCAGTCGGTGTTGTAAGGTTTCATTCAGGTATTTTTTTGCAAGAAGCGGGATGAAGATGATGCACAGCAGGCTGATTCCCATAGCCACAAAGTGGCTGGTACTCCACTGCGTAAACTGCTCGTAGTGCAGCATGTATAGCCGAACTTCTTCCCGAAAAGAAGATTCCATACTGCCGAATTAAAGGAAAAAAAACGAAAGCCTGTTATTGCCCCAACTTTTGTTGCCAGTTCCAGGCGTCGCGCAGCATTTCTTCCAGGCTGTGTTGGGCTGTCCAGCCCAAAATTTTTCGGGCGCGTTCAGGATTGGCCCAAAGTTCAGGTACATCGCCCTGCCGGCGGGCACCCATCTTTCGGGGTACGGGAACCCCGTTCACACGTTCAAAGGTTTCCACCAAGGTGCGCACCGAAACAGGATTTCCTGTTCCCAGGTTGAACACTTCCCAATGGTCGCGATCCTGAACCGTGTTGAGGCGCTGAAGTGCTGCAACATGCGCCTTTGCCAAATCTACCACGTGCAGGTAATCGCGCACCGCAGTACCGTCTGGGGTATTGTAATCGTCTCCGAAGATGGTGAGCGCGCCCCGCACACCGGCGGCAGCTTGGGTAACATACGGAACCAGGTTGTTGGGCACACCCAGCGGGAGTTCGCCTATGTGACCGCTGGGATGCGCGCCAATAGGATTAAAGTAGCGCAGGCAGATGCTCTGAAACATACGGGCGTCAAAAAGGATGCGTTCGCCCATTTGTTTGGTACTTCCGTATGGCGACATGGCCGGAGGCAAAGGCGAATCTTCGCCAACAGGCATCTGCTCCGCAGAACCATACACCGTTGCCGAAGAGGAAAACACGATGCGCAACACCTGATGCTGCCGCATCACCTCAAGCAGCGAAATTAAGCCCCCGATGTTATTCCGATAATATTCCAGCGGCTTTTCAGAAGATTCTCCTACCGCTTTCAGTGCAGCGAAATGAATCACGGCATCTATTTCATGGCGCTGAAACAGGTTGTTCAGATCATCATGTGAGGTTACGTCACCTAAAACAAAATCAGGTGTTTTGCCGGTAATCCGTGCAATGCCTTCTAGCACTTGTTCTGAAGCATTGCAGAGGTTGTCGAATATGATTGGCTGAAGCCCGGCTTCCATGAGGCTCACCACGGTATGTGAACCAATAAAACCCATTCCGCCGGTAACCAGAACCTGCTTCATTCAGGAAATTCTGCTAACCAGTCCTTGTTCCAAACGATATTGCTGTCCGCTTTCAGGGCAGGTTGCCAGTCCTTCAGCATCAAACACCAGCTTTTGTCCGTACTCACTCATCCAGCCGGTTTGCCGCGCGGGATTGCCTACCACCAATGCGTAATCGGGAACGTTTTTGGTTACCACGGCACCGGCACCGATGAAGGCAAATTTTCCAATGTCGTGCCCACAAACGATGGTGGCGTTGGCTCCGATGCTGGCACCGGTGCCCACATGTGTTTTGGCGTATTGATCGCGGCGGTTTACGGCGCTGCGCGGGTTGATCACATTGGTAAACACGCAACTGGGACCGAGGAACACATCGTCACCACAGGTAACGCCGGTGTAAATACTCACGTTGTTTTGAACCTTCACATTGTTGCCAAGAACCACATCGGGGCTGACCACCACATTCTGCCCAAAGTTGCATTTCCGGCCAATCACACAACCGCTCATGATGTGTGTGAAGTGCCAGATTTTTGTTCCTTCACCGATCTGACAACCTGCGTCAACCACAGCTGTTGGATGGGCGAAATATGTGGGTTCCTGTTGCTGATCCATGCCCTGCGAAAATACCGCCGGAACATGAAACACGGAACATGCCTTAAAAACCGAACAAAACCCGCTGTCTGGCCTGCATTGACGCTGTACATAAGCAAACGCTATGATGCGCATAAATCAACCATACCGATAACTTTGCGGCGTTCAACTGCGCAATGGGTTTCATGAAACAACGCCTTCCCGGCAATCAGGGATTCAACACACAAGACGCAGTTAGTGGCTTTTTGGTTTTTCTCCTGGCGCTGCCGCTCAGTTTAGGCATTGCACGGGCCAGCGATTTCCCACCGGTCATGGGTTTGATTACCGCGATGATTGGTGGTTTGTTTGTTTCCCTGATGGCAGGCTCTCCCCTTACCATCAAAGGCCCTGCAGCCGGATTGATTGTGATTGTAGCCGGTGCCGTGGCTGAATTGGGTCAGGGCGACGCGCAACTCGGCTGGAAATACGCCTTGGGCGCCGTGGTTGTAGCCGGTTTCATTCAGATTTTATTCGGCCTCATCCGGCTGGGTTCGCTGGTGGACTTTTTTCCGTTGAGCGCGGTGCATGGTATGCTTGCAGCGATTGGCATCAGCATCATCAGCAAGCAAAGCCACATCCTGTTGGGCATGAATCCGGTCAACGAGGCAGGGAAATCGCTCACCTCGCCTTTTGAACTGGTGGCGGCGCTTCCACAATCCCTGGCCAGCCTGTTTGGACCCGTGGGCACCGCCAATACCGCTGCACTGCTCGGACTATCAAGTTTGCTCATTGTGCTCATCTGGCCACGGCTGAAATTCCCCATTTTGCGGCAGATACCGGCTCCGGTCATGGTGCTGCTTGTTGCTATACCCTTGGGCAAACTATTGAAGCTGGACCGCACGCAGTTGGTTCACTTCGACCAGTCGCTTTCCGATATACTGGCCGTGAATGTGGACTTTGGAGGGATGAGCCAAACGGGAGTCTTCCTCAAATTTGTGCTCATGTTTGCCTTGGTTGGAAGCCTGGAATCCTTGCTCACAGTAAAGGCTATTGACCAGATTGACCCTTTACACCGCAAGAGCAAAACAAACCTCGACCTGATGGCCGTTGGCGCAGGCAACATGCTGGCCGGTATTTTTGGCGGATTGCCCATGATCAGTGAAGTGGCGCGCAGCAGTGCCAATGTGCACAACGGCGCAAAAACGCGATGGGCAAACTTTTTCCACGGGTTGTTCATCATGTGCTTTTTGCTGCTGGACCTGCAGTTCAACGACCTGATTCCTATTCCGGCGCTTGCCGCCATGCTCATCGGGGTGGGTATCAAACTGGCCAGTCCGCGTGAATTTGGACGTATGGCCAACATTGGGCGAGAACAGCTAACGGTATTTTGCGTCACCATTATAGTTACCCTGGCCAGCGACCTGCTTATTGGGATTGGGGCGGGCATTGCAACGAAACTCATCACCCAACATTTCCTAGGTGCGCCGCTGAGGTCGATGTTCAAGGCCCATACCATCCGCAAAGGCAATACGCTGAAGGTGGCTGGTGCCGCGGTGTTCAGCAACTGGTTGGGCATCCGGCGAAACCTGGACCAAATTCCTTCACAAACACAGGCCTGCATCGATCTATCCGCTTGCAACCTTGTAGATTTCACCGTCATCAACAACCTTCATCATCTTCAGGCAGAGTTTTCGCATGCCGGAGGTTCCCTCAGCATTTTAGGACTGGACGAATTCCAGAATGCCACGCGGGGAAACCATGCCCATGCCACCCGTAACAAACCCAAAAAGAAGCGAAAAAACCTGGATGATGCCGTTTTTCAGATGTATCAGGAATAAACAGTTCCGGTTGTGGTGTGCCGCTTTGTGCTGCTGCGCTATAAGTACCAACAGTTTGCGCCTGCAGGCCCAAAACCGCATCAGCGACCACAACGACATTTTCTGGATGCCTCTGAACCTGAGCATCCGGCTGAACAATCAATGGAGCTGGAACGGTGAATACCAGTGGCGCAGAGACAACAGCGGCAGAAGCAGACAACAGGATTTATGGCGTACCGGTATTTCGGTGAAGCTGGGAGCCACGCAACAATTTCAGCTGGGTTATGCCTGGGTGCGCACGCATCCCTACGGCGACATTCCCATTGCTTCCAGGGGCAGCTTCAGCGAACACCGCATCCACCAGCAATGGATGAGTTTCTGGCCAAGCCAGCCCGGGCAACCCACATGGCAGCAAAGAATCAGGCTGGAGCAACGCTGGCTGAATACAAGCGGTTTTACCGGTCCCTGGACCTACCTGAACAGGATTCGGGTGATGCAGCGCCTGAATGTTCCGCTGCAAGCGAACCGCTGGTACGCTTATGTATGGGATGAAGTCTTCCTGGGTTTCGGCAAAAACGTGGCGCAGAATGTATTCGACCAAAACCGACTGGCCGCCGGACTGGGATGGGATGGATGGAAACAGGTGAAGCTGGAATTGGGCCTCTTTCAGCAAATCCTGCAACAGGGCAAGCCGGTGGGCGGAAAAAACGTGTTTCAATACAATACCGGCCCCATGCTGATGATGCACTGGAAGTTGTAGCTGCCGACTCACGGACATCAAAACTAAAATCAGGCTGGCATCATTTTTGAGCCAAATAAACCCATATGCGTGTCATCCGTCGTTGGGCACTATTAGGTTTAACCGCAGCCAGCCTGTTGATTCAAACAGCCTGGACTCCAGGGTTTTCCGCAGACGGAATCAATGAAAAACACCACTCACTGCCCGCTTCTGAAGAAATTCAGCTGAACGATGGCTACGAGGAATCCGAAGAAAAGTCAGCGGCAGGATTTGCACCCGACTTGCTTTCTGCGCAAGGATGGAGGCTTCCCAAGTGTGCATGGAGCCAAATTCAGGTTACCCGCATAGAACATCGGGAACCTGCTTTTACGGATTGCCTGTATCTTCGGAATCAGGTATTGATTATTTAATTCCTGCTTCGCTGAAGCAGCCCGGCCATGGGGCTTTTCTCATCATGGCATCATCAAACTTCTTTACCAAAACACCCTGATCCCGAGGGTTTGTCTGGCTACAACAGCCCGTAATGGCTGCTGTGTTATGATTCGGGAAACAGAAAACATGGATTCCCAACAACACCCATTTAACGAAACTGCGGTGCTGGCGCGATTGGGGCATTACCTGCCAAGCCAGGCTCCGCTGAAAGATTTTATACACCACAACACCCTGCATGCCTTTCAGAAACACTCCTTTCATCAGGCCCTGCAGGAAGCAAAAACTATTTTTGGCTACCACACCTACCTACAACCAAGCGAATATCTGGAAGCCTTTTACCGGGGAGAAATCCGGGAAGAGGTGTTCCAACGCATCATCGAACAGCACTTGCATGAGCATGAAACAGCTGCCGAGCTCCGAGAAAAACTGTTGACACTGGTTCCCGGCACTTCCAGGATGCCGCGCATCGGACAACTGCGCCAGCAGTGGAAAACCCTGTATCGGGTGAACATGGACAAGGCTATTCATCCGTTGATGTTCCGTCTGGCCTGCAGTTTTCTGGACCAAGGCATCGCAGTCAGCAGTTTTCCTTTGGAAGATGCCGACTTCATGCGTTCCCTGCGCGCACTGGAACAAAAAAGTCTGATTTCCCTATTCCACAGCAAACGCGTGCGTGAACTCTTTCAGGATGAGGTGCTTCAACTGGAAACACTGCTCGGACTGTTGATTGGCGACAGCGACTTGTATGAACGCTACCTCTTTGACCAGCAATTTGCACATCCCGGTTGGTCGGGCATGATTGTCGTGCTGGAATCGGCTCCACATCTGCTGCTGCAGCGGCGGAGCATCCGTTTACGCGACTGGATTTTGCTGGAACTGCTCATGGAAATAGACACCATTGACCGAAAATTCGGTCCCGGGCGATGGAGGCCATTATCAGAACTGGCAGCGCCTGTGGACATCGGATTGTTTGATCCGGTGCAGGAAGAGACGGCATTCAGGATGTTGCGCATCTGGCAGGAAGCCTTAGAATGGAGCTATTACGATCAGGTTTTACAGGGAATACAACTCGCCGCCACACCAAAGCAAACCGCTGCAGAGGCGCGCAGTTTTGATGCGTTTTTCTGTATTGACGACCGCGAATGTTCCCTCCGCCGTCATGTTGAAACGCTGGACCCGGCCTGCCGCACCTATGGCACACCCGGTTATTTCCATGTTCCCTGTTACTATCAGCCGGACCATGGTTCACACATAACCAAAATCTGTCCGGCACCCATGCAGCCCAAGCACCTCATCAGGGAATATCAGCCACGCACGGGCAAGCGCAGTAACGATGCGCACCTGGGCAAACGTTCCCACGGTCTCATTTTCGGTTGGCTTATCTCCCAAACCTTGGGATTTGGCGCTGCGCTGCGCTTGTTCCTGAACATCTTCAAACCAGGCATCGGTCCGGCGACCAGCTACTCCTTCAACCACATGGACAGGCACGCACAGCTGACCATTGAAAACCTTGACCCAAGTGATTGTTTTGAAGGCCTACAGGTTGGGTTTACCATTCAGGAAATGGCCGAATGTGTTTCCGGACTCTTGCACAGCACGGGCCATACCAAAGATTTTGCTCCCTTGGTGTACATGGTTGGCCATGGCGCTTCCAGCATCAACAATACGCATTATGCCGGTTACGACTGCGGCGCCTGTTCAGGGCGTCCCGGTTCGGTCAACGCGCGAGCAATCGCCTACATGGCCAACCACCCGAAGGTTCGGGAATTGTTGCGCACGCAGGGATTACACATTCCGGAAAGCACCGTGTTTATCGGGGCATTACACGATACCACCCGCGATGAAATGGAATGTTACGATGTCGCTTCCCTGAATCCCGAACTGCTGATACTGCACCGGCAGAACATGAAGGTATTGCAGGAAGCCCTCGACCTGAATGCAAAAGAACGGGCCCGGAGGTTTATACTAACAGATACAAGCAAGCCGGCTGCCGAAGTACATGATTTGGTGCGGCGCCGCTCTGTTTCACTTTTTGAACCTCGTCCGGAATTAAACCACGCCACCAACACCTTATGCATTATTGGCGACCGCGACCTGAGCCGACAGGTATTTCTGGATCGCAGGGCCTTCATGAATTCTTACGACCCTGAACAAGATCCCAACGGCAATTATCTGCAGCAAATCATCGGCGCTGCAGCGCCTGTTTGCGGAGGCATCAATCTGGAATATTACTGCTCCAGGGTGGATAACCAAAGGCTGGGTGCCGGATCCAAACTCCCTCATAATGTTATGGGATTGATTGGTGTGGCCAATGGCGCAGATGGCGACCTGCGCACGGGTTTGCCGGCTCAGATGATAGAAGTGCACCGCCCCATGCGCCTGCTGATGATGGTGGCTCAGCGCCCGGAATTGATATTGGAAGTCATCCGCCGAAATCCGACAACCTACAACTGGTTTGAACAGCAATGGATTCACCTTGCCGCATGGGATCCTGAGCACAAACATTGGTGGCTGTTCCAGAATGGAACATTTGTTCCTTACACACCGGCCGTGCAGCAGATTCCTGTAACAAAAAGTTACCGCTCACTCACCGATGCTTCACACGAAGACATTCCCGTTCACCTGATCCACCAAAGCGCATGAATCCGAGTTTTATCATCAATCTGTTCATCCTGATTCCTGCTTTCGGCTTCCTGCTCAGCTTGTTTATTCCGGAGCGCAGGGAACTGTTGCTGTCGCGCGTGGCCTTTCTCACCGCGGGAATCAACCTCATCAGCTTCATCGTTTTTGCCATCTGGTGGCTGATACAGGGCGCTACGCCCTGCAACATCCCGGATATTTACCTTTATGATGCCGGGCCACGGGATTCCTTCCTGCTCGATTTCTATTTCGACCACATCACGGCGGTATTCATGATTACCGGGTCGCTGCTCACCTTTCTGATTACCATTTACAGCAGATATTACCTGCATCGGGAATTGGGGTATAAGCGCTTTTTCAACACCATCCTGTTTTTCTACCTGGGTTATTCGGTAACCATCTTCGGGGGAAATTTTGAAACGCTGTTTATTGGCTGGGAATTCCTGGGGATTTCCTCCTTTTTGCTCATTGCCTTTTACCGCGACCGTTACCTGCCGGTTCGAAATGCCGTGAAGGTATTTTCGATTTACCGCATCGGTGATCTAGGGATTTTGCTGGCGATGTGGGCCAGCCACCATTTGTGGCACGAGAACATCACCTTTGCCAAGCTGAACAATGCCCAGCTGGTGCACGACCATTTGCTCAACCACAGCAATGCCGGCATGTTCATTTCCCTGATGTTGTTACTGGCCGCAGCAGCGAAATCGGCCCAATTGCCCTTTTCCAGCTGGCTGCCCAGAGCCATGGAAGGCCCAACACCTTCAAGTGCCATCTTTTATGGTTCCTTGTCGGTGCATTTCGGTGTTTTTCTGCTTCTGCGCACCTATCCTTTCTGGGAACACCAGCTGACGATGCGCGTTGTTACCGGAACTCTTGGCCTGTTAACCAGCCTGGTGGCCAGCGGAATCGCAAGGGTTCAGTCGTCGGCAAAAACCCAAATCGCCTATGCTTCCATTTCCCAAATAGGATTGATTTTCGTTGAAATAGCCCTGGGCCTGGAAGTGCTGGCACTGATCCATTTCACGGGAAATGCCTTTTTACGCACCTATCAGCTGCTGGTTTCTCCGTCGGTGGTGAGCTACCTCATCCGTGAGCAGTTTTACAACAAAAACGCCACACACGCAGCCGTATCTAAAAACGCGCCTGGGCGGCTTGGTGCCAGCCTGATCATGCTGAACCTGAGGGAGTGGAACCTGGATGTATTCATGAACAAGTGGGTGTTTCATCCCATCAAAAGATTGGGACACCAGCTGGATTTTCTGCGCTTTCGCAACGTGGTGTACTATTTCCTTCCCTTGTATGTGGCAGGACTGATTGGCCTGTATTACCGAAAATCCATCCCTGATGGCTGGATGCACGCCCTGCCCCTCCTTTGTTCCGGCCTGGGCTTTCTGATGGTGTTGAAATCCTTTTCAGAACGACATACGCCCCTGCTTGCCTGGACCCTACTCATCATGAACCACTTCTGGATGGCCCTGGCCGTGTCGTTCAACGACCATTTCGACCTAAGCCATACGCTGACCTATTTGAGCGGTATTGTGGTGATGGGTGGTGCCGGATTGTATGGTTTGTTCCGCCTGCGCAAGGCAGAACCTTCGCATTTCAGCCTGAACCGTTATTTCGGCCATGTCCATGAACATCCAAGGTTTGCGCTGCTTTTTCTGCTGGCCTGCCTCGGCCTGATGGGCTTCCCCATTTCTCCCACATTCATCGGAGAAGACCTGATTTTCAGCCACATCCAGGAGCATCAGTTCTGGCTTGCACTGTTTCACTCAGGCGGTTTCATCGTCGGGGGCATTTCGCTGGTGCGGATTTATGCCCGCCTGTTCCTTGGGCCACATGTAAAATCGTATCATCCCACAGCCATTCAATCTTCCTGATATGCTAAAGAAACTTTGGAAGAAATCATTGGCGATGCTGTTGCTATTCGCGGCAGCGCAGGCTAAAGCTCAGGTGAATGAAAAAGAAGACCTCAAACTACCGCTGAACAAAGAAGGAACACACTTCATCCAAGCGACCCTATTGAATCAGGTGTGGCTGCGCTACAATCAAAGTCAGCCCGGCACGCTGATGCAGGGGATGGCCGCCAACCATACCTTCGACATCGGCTTGCGCCGCACCCGATTCCAGCTGTTCGGTCCACTGAACGACCGTGTGTTTGTGTATCTCCAATTTGGGCAGAACAACTTCAACGCACAGGCGCAATATGCAGGAAGCCGCAAAGTAGCTGCATTCTTTCATGATGCTGTTTGTGAATACAAGGCTTTGAAGGGAAATCAGCTGAAGCTGGGCAGCGGCCTGACCATTGCCAACGGGCTTTCCAGGTTTTCGCAGCCTTCCATTGGCAGCATCATGACCTTGGATGTTCCGGTATTCGCGCAAGCCACCGTGGACCAGACCGATCAGTTCAGCCGCAAATTGTCTGTATACGCCCGAGGGCAGCTGCGTCACCTGGATTACCGGTTTTCCCTCAGCGACCCTTTTCCCATCAGCAGCAACGGGCAAACCTTGCCCGATGTAAGCAGTCATGCCACGTTCGCGCAAAAAGGCCGACATAAGCAGCTGCAAGGCTATCTGATGTGGCAGTTTCTGGAACATGAAGGACATACCACACCCTACATGACAGGCACTTATCTGGGAAAGAAGAAGGTTTTCAACCTGGCTGCCGGAGCCATACATCAGCAGAAAGCCATGTGGCGAAGCAATGGTGCCGACACCCTGTATGAGGATATGAACCTTTTCTGTGTGGAATCTTATCTGGACATTCCTTTGAAACGCAGCAAAGGCAGCGCGCTTTCCGCCTATGCGGGCTTGTTCTTCACCCATTATGGGAAAGACTACCTGCGCTTCAACGGCATCATGAATCCCGGCAGCGGCACTGCGCTCAGCGGTTTGGCCAAGGATGCAGGACCCCAGTTTGGCAATGCCTACCCGATGTTCGGCAGCGGCAAAGTACTCTATGCCCAAACAGGCTGGCTGTTGCCTGAACAGATTCATGCAGGGAAAGGGCGGTTCATGCCTTATGCCGCCGCCACACTGGCCCGTTTTGACCGCCTGGGAATACCCTGCAATACCTATAACCTGGGCATGAACTGCCTGCTTGAGGGTCATAAAGCCAAAATAAGCCTGGATTATCAAAACAGACCCGGATTTCTGGTTTATGCCGATGGGCATCAAACATCCGGCGCGCGCAAGGGCGCGTACACCCTGCAGTATCAAATCTTCTTCTAAACAAAAAAAACAAACACATGAATGCCAATGATAAAAAGATGCCCGCCGACGGATGGTCCGGGCTTAAAGAACACTTCCGCCAGGATGCCTTAAGCGGTTTTCTGGTATTTATGCTGGCCCTTCCATTAAGCCTTGGCATTGCAAAGGCCAGCGATTTTCCGCCCATCATGGGCCTGATTACCGCCATGATAGGCGGATTAGTTGTTTCACTGATTGCCGGGTCCAGGCTCACCATCAAAGGGCCCGCAGCCGGATTGATTGTGATTGTGGCCGGTGCAGTTGCCGAGTTAGGACATGGCGATGTAAACCTGGGATGGAAATACGCCTTGGGTGCTGTGGTTGTTGCCGGGGCCATTCAAATCTTGTTTGGCTTCATCCGTTTGGGTTCGCTGGTTGATTTCTTTCCATTAAGCGCAGTACACGGCATGCTGGCTGCCATCGGCATCATCATCATCAGCAAGCAAACACACATCCTGCTTGGCGTTAATCCAAAAGATGAGTTCGGCAGGCCTTTAGTTGAACCATTGGAACTCATTGCCAGGCTTCCACATACGCTTGCAAACCATTCCGGTACAGCAGCATTGGTTGGATTAAGCAGTTTGCTGATTGTTTTGCTGTGGCCTAAGGTAAAACATGCATGGATTCGAAAAATACCTGCACCCATTGTGGTTTTGTTATTGGCTGTTCCACTTTCAAAATTCCTCGGTTTGGGCCAAGGCCAACTGGTTCATTTCGACCACAACCTTGCTGAAACACTGGAAGTGGATGTTGACTTTGGCGGCATGGCGCAAACCGGAATCTTCATCAAATATGTCATCATGTTTGCCTTGGTGGGAAGCCTGGAATCGCTGCTTACCGTTAAAGCTGTGGACATGCTGGACCCGAACCATCAGAAAAGCGACGCCAATAAAGACCTGATGGCCGTGGGTGCCGGCAACATGCTGGCCGGTGTATTTGGAGGCTTACCCATGATCAGCGAAGTAGCGCGAAGCAGCGCCAATGTGAGCAATGGTGCACGCACCCGTTGGGCAAACTTCTTCCACGGTGCATTCATGATGATTTTCCTGATTTTGGATTTACAATTCAACGACATGATTCCGCTGCCGGCACTGGCCGCCATGCTGATTGGCGTAGGCTTCAAGCTGGCCAGCCCCAGGGAATTCGGACTGATGGCCAAAGTAGGCATAGAACAATTGATTATTTTCTGCACCACCATCATCGTAACCCTGGCTACAGATTTACTGATTGGCATCGGCACAGGCATTCTGACCAAGCTGATTACACAATTGGTTTTTGGTGCGCCTCTGGGAGCCATTTTCCGCGCACATACCGCACGACAGGGCAATACCCTGAAGGTGGCCGGTGCCGCGGTGTTCAGCAACTGGCTGGGCATCAAAAAGCAACTGATACAGATTCCACGCACCGCGCATGCCAGCATTGACCTCAGCTCCTGCAATCTTGTGGATCATACGGTTTCCGACAACCTGCATCATCTGCAGGCCGAATTTGAACATGCCGGCGGTTCACTAAGGGTTTTGGGTTTGGATGAATTCAAGGCTGCGTCAAAAAGCAACCACGAACACGCAGCGCGCAACAAGCCAAAAAACAACCGCATGAAGTTGCAGAAAGCCAAACATACCATCCGAAATTAGGCCAAGTCCAGCTTTGGATATTCAAGAGCCTCTCTGAACTTCAGGGAGGCTCTTTTTTTTCAGGACTGCCCTTCCATCCAAGCTTCCAACAGCCGGTCGTATTCGCCCTGCAGCTGTTCGATGTTCCGGCACAAAGCTTCATGTTCCTGTCCCAATTTCCCAACCAGGGCAAGGTCTGCAGCCACTTCCGGATTGGCCAGCCGTGCTTCCAGATCGGCACGCTGCGCCTGCTGTGCATCCAGTTTTGTCTGCACGGCTTCAAGCTCTTTCTCCAGCTGCTTTGCGCGGGATTGATTTTCTGTTGCTTTCACCGGAGCTGGTACAGGCTTTTCCTGTTTCTGGGGCTTGGGTTCCTGAGCGGCCATCTGTTCCTGACGGCGCGCAAACCATTCGTTAAACTCGGGATAGGTGCCGGGATATTCCTTGATGAGGCCATCTTCCACATACCAGATTTTATTGGCCACTTCTGAAACGAAATAGCGATCGTGGCTGATAAGTACGAAGCTCCCTTTGTAGTTTTTCAGTGCTTCTGCCAACAACCCGGAACTTTGGATGTCCAGGTGGTTGGTAGGTTCGTCGAGCAGCAGCAGGTTGCTTTCCTGAACCAGGGTTTTGGCCAGGGCTACACGGGCTTTTTCGCCACCGCTGAGCAGTTTGATTTTCTTGAATACAGAATCGCCGGTGAACAGGAAACAGCCCAATACCGTGCGCACTTCACGTTCGGTGAGCAGCGGCGCAGCATGTCCCAGTTCATCCAGCAGGTTGCGGCTCAGATTTAAACTTTCCAGCTGATGCTGTGCATAGAAAGCCGTGTCCACCTGATAGCCGATTTCTACGGAACCTCCATGGCTTTCCGTGCCATTGATGATGCGCAACAAGGTTGATTTACCGATGCCGTTGGCACCAATGAAGGCAATCTTATCGCCGCGTAACACCTGCGCCTCACCGCCCTTCAGCACCGTTTTCTCCCCGTAGGCTTTGGTGATGTCCTTCAGATGAATGAGCATCTTGCCCGGTGTGCGCTTGGTTTTGAAGTCGAGTTTCAATACCACGCCGTCTTCTATCACCTCTTCCACGCGCTCCAGCTTCTCCAGCTGCTTCACCCTGGATTGCACAGCGGTGGCTTTGGAAGCCTTGTAGCGGAAACGCTCAATAAAGCGCTGTTGTTGCTTGATGTACTGTTGCTGGTTTTCGAAGCGGCGTTGCTGCATGGCATCGCGCTCCTGTTTTTGCTCCAGGTATTCGAAGTAGTTGCCGGTATAATGGTACAATTGCTGATGGGCAATTTCCACCACGCGGGTAACCACACGATCCATGAAAAACCGGTCGTGCGACACAATCACGAAGGTGCCGCGGTATTCGCTGAGGTATTCTTCCAGCCACTCGATGCTGGGCATATCCAGGTGGTTGGTGGGTTCGTCGAGCAGCAGCAAATCCGGCTGTTGCAGCAGCAACTTGGCCAGCATGACGCGCATCCGCCAGCCACCGCTGAAGGATTGCAGGGGCTGATTCAGCTGCCAGGTTTCGAAACCCAGTCCTTCCAATATCTTCTCGGCTTCATTATCCAATTCATAGCCGCCCAGGGTGCCGAACTCTTCCTGCTTCTCGGCCAGCAGGTTCAGCGTTTTGTCGCTGTGGTCGGTTTCAATCTGCACCAACAGCTCGTTGATTTCCTTCTCCAGCTGAACCAAACGTCCAAGGCCCTGACGGGCCACCTGAAGGATGGGTTCCGAGGATTCATAAGAAAGCATGTCCTGGTTGAGGAAGCCGATGGTGAGCCCACCAGTTTTGTTCATGATGCCCTCACGCAGGTCGTATTCTCCGGAAATCAGACGAAGCAGGGTTGATTTACCTGTGCCGTTTTTGCCGACCAGTCCTATTTTTTCGCCCGGCTTGATGTGCCAGGATGCGTTGCGGTAGAGGTATCTGCCGGCAAATTCGAAGCTGAAATCGGTAAGCGCTAACACGGTATTAAAAAGGGCTGCAAAGTTCGGGAAAAAATCGGCTGCTTCTGCGCGTACCCTTCAGGTTGCAGCAGCGCGGCAAGAGCCCGGCACTCAAAAATCGACTTCACACCCAAAGCACGCCCAGCATGCCGAACAGCATCAACCATTTCAGACGGTTGGAAGCCGAGCCCGCGGCTTTTCCCTGCCACACAGAAAACGCCATGTATCCGGTACCAGCCGCTGCCAGCAGCAGATGCACGCGAAAAACCATTCCGGCGGGATAAAACAAAGCCACCGCGGAAATGAGGATCACGGCCAAGCATAAAACCCCGGCGGTAACCCTCAGGGTGCGCAGCGAACCATAAACCACCGCCATGCTGCGCAGGCCGGCGCGTTCATCACCTTCCCTGTCGTCCACATCCTTTACCCATTCGCGCGCCAGATTCAGCAGAAAAGCAATCATGGTAAACTCGCTGAACGGCAAGGCAGAAGCATCTTCAATGCCTTTCCGCGCCACAAACACCACCGAAGCGGTAAGCATGGCCACCAGCATATTCCCTGCGGGAGGCATTCCCTTCAAATCGCTGCTGTAGAAGAACAGCAACAAATTCACCACCAGGGTAAACAGGAAAAAGGTAAGGTCCAGCATCCAGGCGGCGCCCAGGGAAA
>JBEDND010000010.1:0-11608 GCA_041170785.1 Bacteroidota bacterium
GTGTTCTGCGTATGATGATCAAGTGGTTTGTTCATTCAGCAAGCGGTTACAATTGATTTTTCAAAAAAATCTAAAGAAAACAACTCCTCGATTACCAAATATTGGTAACTTTACCAGAAAAAGGAAGTCATGGGAAGAAACACATCAATATCTTTAGGCAGTCATTTCGAAAAATTTATTGAATCCACTGTTTCGACAGGGCGGTTTAGCAGCGCAAGTGAAGTTGTACGCGCAGGGCTAAGACTTTTGGAAGAAGAGGAAAACCGCATCATCAATTTGCGAAGTGCCATCCGTGAAGGCATTGAAAGTGGCCGTGCTGTTGATTTCGATCCGAAGAAACATTTAGAAACGCTCAAGTCCAGGAAATCGAATGGCTAAATTTTTCTTAACCAACAAAGCGGTTGAGGATTTGAGTGATATTTGGAATTATACAGTAGAAACTTGGTCTGTGCATCAAGCAGAAATTTATTATGCTTTACTCATGGACGCTTGTCAAGAATTAGCAATCAAACCAGCTCAAGGAAAATCATACGAAGCAGTTGAACGTGCTATTCTTGGCTTCAAAACCGGACAACACGTATTATTTTACCGAATAATAACAGAAAAGGAAATTGAAATTGTTAGAATATTGTACGGTATGATGGATTTGAAAAACCACTTATAACATCGTGTAAGCACCCGCACATGCGGGACAATAAAAGGCAACATCTGCTGCACGCAAAACGTTTTCCGCTCTATCCCGCCAGGCTCCTTTAAACAGGCATATCCGAATACTCCCTTGCAGTACATCCATCGGGATGCGTATTGGGATTATGTATTCTGAGGGGGCTTCGGCTTCGTTCAACCACAGGCCTGAATTTTAGCTGTATGTAAGGTGTATTTAAACATAGGATTCTGACTACATAACGGGGCTTCGACTCCGCTCAGCCACCGGCCGGCATGTTCGCTTCTTGTCGCGTGATCAGGCACCCGTGTGGCCCCTTCAATTCCTTCGATCCAAACCCCAGTTGAGTTTGTTGCGCAGGGTATCCAGGAAGTTGTGTCCTTCCGGTCTCACCAGCTTTAGGCGGTAATCGGCTTTGCGGATGGCAATCTGCACATAGGGCGGCACGGTAGTGCTTCTGGAGTCCAGACTGGCCATATAGCTGTTGGCTCGTCCTTCCAGCTCGAACGAAATAACATATTCATCGCGCACCACCACGGGACGAACGTTCAGGTTATGTGGCGCTATGGGCGTGATGGCAAAACATCCGCTGCGCGGGAAGATGATCGGCCCGCCACAGGCCAAGCTATAACCGGTGGAACCTGTTGGTGTGCTTACAATCAATCCGTCGGCCCAATAAGTATTCATGAATTCCCCGTTCAGGTAGGCATGAATCACAATCATGCTGCTGCTTTCGCGCTTGTGCAGCACAAAGTCGTTGAGTGCCACATTGTAATCAAACAGGGGAACAGACGATTCGCATTCCAGCAGTACGCGTTCATCGAGTGTGTAGCGTCCCTGGAGCAATTCCTGCAGTCCGGTGCTGATGGAATCTGGGCCCAGTGCCGCCAGAAATCCAAGCCTGCCGGTATTGATGCCCAGCACCGGAATTTCAGAATCGCGTACCAGGTTCACTGCATCAAGGATGGTACCATCACCGCCAATACCCAACAACATGTCGAAGGGTTTATGGGCACGACTGGCGTGGGTAAACAATTCGAACTTCAGGCCAAATCGATTCATGGCAGCCAGTTCAGATTCCATGCTCGCCGGGGCGCAAAGGCTCAATCCCAGATTACGGGCAGCGCTAGCTACCTGTAAATACGCCTCCATGTGGTGGGGTTCATGCAGGGATTTAGCATACAGGGCCAGTTTCATGATGTTTTGTTAAAAGGCATTGATGAAGCTGATGTTGCCTGCCGGCTTATTGTTCAACCCCAAACTGATTTCAAATCTAACCATCCGGTCATAATAGGCAAGTACATCCAATCCCAGACCCATACCGGACATCCAGCTTTGCGCCAGTTCATTGCCGGGCTGCATCATGGGGCGCAGCACCCTGCCTGCATCAGCAAAAATATTGAGCCATATACTTGTCGGCACATCGCGCAACAATTTGTTGGGCACCAGTTTTTCAGGATGCAGATGGTGGTCGAACCACAGCGGGTATCGCAGGGCCGTTTTAAAAAGTACATAGCCATTGCCGTCTGCCACGTAAGATTCATAACCGCGCACGTAATCGGCGCCATAGCCCATCGCCCGCGCATAAACGTAAGGCAGCGTGCCGGTGGCATAACGCCCGAAGGCGCCCAGTACCAATACTGCCCGCGAAACTGGAATATATCGGGCGTAGCGCGCCGATAGCCATAAATGGTTCTTTCCGTCCTGCGGACTCATGATGCGCATGGGCCGCAGTTCGGCGCGGAGTAGGCTGCCATCAACCGGATAATCGCGGCGCACGCGGCGGTCGCGCACCAAACGCAGGGACAGCCAGGCGGCATCCTGCACCCGGGCACCGTCTTTCAGATAGTTGGAATTCGCTCCGGGTTTGACCACAGTATCGGCTACACGGAAATGCTGCCAGCCCGGCTCGATCTCAACCCAGGTGTAGAGTTTCGGACGATACGCAGCCTGAGCGGCAAACTGCCACTGCGTTTGGCCCCAGCCCTGCCCTACCTTGAGAAATTGCAACCGGTTCTCCTCGGTTCGATACCAAACCTCATGGTTGGCGGTAAACTGTGCACGTGCGCCAAAGGACCAGGCATGATAGGTGCGCAGAAAGGGTGTTCGGTAGTTCAGGTCAACCATTTCCGTATAACCATGCAGCAACTGCGTCACCAAACGGTGGTTCCAACCGCCCACATTCCGCCAGTCGGCCCATAACCCGTAAACGGTACGGGAAAAGTCGCGTGTATCCCACCATTGGTTGAAATTCCGGTCTGCCAGGGCAAATCGCGGATTGCCGAAGATGGGATTGCGGTCGCGGATGCGGATGAACAAAGTATCGCGCACGGCCTCAAGATTTACCTCGTTGAAGATGCCCAGGTTGATCAGCCGGTTGCGGATTTCAGACAATTCCAACACAAAGTGGCTGCTGTCGTAGCGCACTTCGGGCTGCAGGGTTACTTCACGGCGTATAACCGATGCCTTGGTGATGCGGTTTCCGCTGATGTACAGTTGTCGGTAGCTGAGCGAGTCCTGAGCGTTGATTTGCAGCATAAAGAAACACAAGACTCCTGCAGCAAGCAACTTTCGGATATGTGCCTTCGGCTTCAGACGTCGAGGAATTTTAACAGCGCGCGGTACGCATCGTCTTCATCAGCCTGGTCTTCCCTGAGGTATGTGTGCAGCACGCGGTAACCATGCCGCTCAAAAGTGGCCAGAATGTTGCGCAGTATGGTCGTATTCAGCTTCAGCGCCACCAGCAAGGCTCCGTCTTCTGTTTCATTTACCACCATGCCCACCACACGGGCATTGTGTTCTTCGACCATGCGCATCAGTTCCGAAGGCGCAAAATCGCGTGGCTCCAGATGCAGTTCCAGGATGGAACCTACACCTTTGTAGGTCAGGGTTTTACTGATTACCTCGTTCAGGTCGCGCAGGTCAATCATGCCGGCATAGTTTCCTGCTTCGTCACAAACTGCAAGCACGCCTACGCGGGCATTCCCAAATACCGGAACCAGTTCATACAAATGTTGCCGGATCTGCAGGGAAATCGGGAACAGTGGAAATTCAAGTGCTTTTTCAAGGGTATTCTTCCCCGAAATTCCCTCTAATGCTGCAGTGCTTGCATAACCCAACAGCTGATCACCATCTACCACTGCCAATTCTGCAACACCCTGCGCATGCATGAGTTCCAGCGCATCAGCCACGCTGTCGGTTTTACGAAGCGGAATCAGTTGGACAGAGAGTAGCTGTGCGGCCTGCATCAAAGGATGTTGCGCTGTTTCAGTCGCTCAAGATATCCGTCCATAATTTCATTGAACGTATGCGGATGTTCCATCATAGGGGCATGCGCACACTGGTCAATCCAATGCAACTCGCTGTCGGGCAGCAACTGATGAAATTCTTCAGCCACATTCGGCGGCGTGATGCCATCCTGCCTTCCCCAGATGAGGCAAACAGGACATTGAATATTGGGGATATCCTTTCGCATGTTGTGGCGAATGGCGCTTTTGGCCATGGTAAGGATGCGCAATACCTTGGTTCGGTCGTTGGTGGTATGAAGCACTTCATCAACAAGCTCATCTGTAGCCACTGCAGGGTCGTAAAAAGTGTGTGATACTTTTTCGCGAATGTATTCCCTGTCTCCACGCTTGGGATAGGAATCGCCGAAGGCCTTCTCATACAAACCGGAACTTCCGGTAAGGATCATGGCTTTCACCCGTTCAGGATGACGTGTCACATACACCAGCGCCACATGACCGCCCAGGGAATTACCCAACAGGGTTACCCGATCCAGCTTCTTGTAAACGAGGAAATCATGGATGAAGTCGGCCAGCCCGCGAACACCCAGATTGATGATGGGCATGGTGTAAATGGGCATCAAGGGAATGAGGATGCGGTAACGGTCTTTGAAGTGATCCAGCACCCAATTCCAGTTGCTCAGTGCGCCAAAGAGTCCGTGAAGCAGCACGACAGGCTCGCCACTTCCTTCTTCAACATATTGGAAGCCGCCTTCTTCAATTACATTCAATGCCATAAGGTCTGCCAAAAATAGGGAATGCTTGTGAAACCTCCATTACCAGTGATGCACGTGGTCATCCCACCAGCGCTGCTGAAGTTTCATCACTTTTTCGATGATTTCACGGGCACAGCCGTCGCCACCGTTCAGCGGAGAAATATAGCTGCACACCTTGCGGATGTCGGTGGCGGCATCCGCCGGACATGCTGCCACTCCGGCCAAACGCAATACGGGCATATCGGGCATATCGTCGCCCATGTATAATACCTCTGAAGCGCTGAGGTTCCATGTTTCCAGCAACTGTTGAAAAGCTTCGGACTTATGCGACTGGCTGAGGTAAATATGCTTCAGGCCCAGTCCTTCAAAGCGTTTGCGCATGCCTTCGCTCTTTCCTCCGGAGATGATGGCCACCGGATAGCCGGACTTCACGGCATGTTGCAGGGCAAAGCCGTCTTTGATGTTCACGCTGCGCAGCATGTGGCCTTCTTCCGTTACCAACACGCGGCCGCTGGTTAGCACGCCGTCAATGTCAAAGATGAATCCGCGAATGTTCGCAAGTCGGTCAAGAAGTTCAGACATAACGCAAAGAAATGGATTTACGCAGGAAAGGCCTATAATAGGACTCCGCGCTGTTGTAACAAAAAGGACGGTGCTTAAGTCCCCAGGTTTAAAAATCAGTTATTGTCCCGCCACTCGTACACCCATTGGGCCTGAATCATTTCCAGGTAACCCTCGTTGCACTCCTCGCGCTTGCCAATAAATCCGGGGATTTCCAGCACCCATTCAATCAATTCGGTGAAGCGGATGCGGTAGATTTTTGATTCATTAAAATCATCGCCGAAACGTTCATACAATTTCATTGCGATGTCTTCGAAGTCGGTCCAGTTTATAGGTGGTTCGTGCATGTAAAAGTCTGTTAATGTCCGATGATGCCGCTCTGGTCGGGAATGGTTACCACCAGATTTCCTTCTTCATTCAGCTTGCACTGGCAGGCCAAACGACTGTTGTAGCGCGGGTTGCGGGCACGATCTACATAATCTTCCTCGCGGTCGCTCATTTCAGGGAGCAGGTCTTCACCTTGCTCAATATACACATGACAGGTGCTGCACCCACAAACACCCCCGCAATTGTGGTTCAAAGGGATTTCATTGTCCAGTGCCACATCCAGGATGCTCTCCCCCGGGAATATTTCGACGCTTAGCGCTGATTTTTCTTTTTCCTCAAAATGAAAGGTAATGGAACCCATAATTTGCAGCAAAGTAACAACAGCGCGGGCGCAAAGTTTTAAGCATGTGTCTCTGTGTTTCAGGTTCAAAAAGTTAATTTCGCAGCCTCAAAGAAACCTACCATGGATTTTCAACTTACCGAAGAACATCTGGCCGTGCAGCAGGCAGCCCGCGATTTTGCGCAAACAGAATTGCTACCCGGCGTCATAGAGCGCGACGAACATCAGAAATTTCCGGCAGAGCAAATCAAAAAGCTGGGTGAGCTTGGTTTTATGGGCATGATGGTGGATCCTAAATACTGCGGAAGCGGTATGGATACCATCAGTTACGTATTGGCAATGGAAGAAATCTCCAAAATAGATGCTTCCTGCAGCGTGGTGATGAGCGTAAACAACAGCCTAGTGTGCTGGGGTTTGGAAACATTTGGTACTGAAGAACAAAAACAAAAATATCTGGTTCCACTGGCCAAGGGTGAAATCATAGGCGCTTTTTTGCTCAGCGAACCTGAAGCAGGAAGCGACGCCACCAGCCAGCGCACTACCGCCGAAGATAAAGGCGATCACTACCTGCTGAACGGCACCAAAAACTGGATCACCAATGGCAATTCTGCCAGCGTTTACCTGGTGATGGCACAAACAGACCACGCCAAAAAGCACAAAGGAATCAACGCACTGATTGTAGAGAAAGACAGCCCCGGTGTTACTGTGGGTAAGAAAGAAGATAAGCTGGGCATCCGCGGCAGCGATACACACAGCATCATGTTCCAGGATGTGATAGTGCCCAAAGAAAACCGCATTGGCGATGATGGATTCGGCTTCACCTTCGCCATGAAAACCTTAGCAGGCGGCCGAATCGGTATTGCCGCGCAGGCACTCGGTATTGCCAGTGGCGCATACGAACTTGCCCTGAAATACTCAAAAGAACGCAAAGCTTTTGGCACCGAAATCATGAACCATCAGGCCATCGCCTTCAAACTGGCAGACATGGCCACGGAAATTGAAGCAGCGCGTTTGCTGTGCCTCAAGGCTGCCTGGATGAAAGACGAGCACCTGGATTACGCCCGTGCCAGCTCTATGGCGAAACTTTTTGCCAGCGAAACAGCCATGAAAACCACCGTAGAGGCCGTTCAGGTGCACGGTGGCTATGGTTTTGTAAAAGAATACCACGTGGAGCGTTTGATGCGCGATGCGAAAATCACCCAGATCTACGAAGGCACCAGCGAGGTGCAGCGTGTGGTGATCAGCCGCGACATCCTGAAGGATTGATCCATCAACCATTCTGAAAAAAAGGCTTTCCTCGGAAAGCCTTTTTTTATATCCGTTTTCCTGATTTCTATCAACCGCTGCAATGCAGCTTATCAGTTCAGGTAGATGCGCATGCACAGGAACTTTGCCACGCTAACCTTTTTATGATATTTTATGATGAAACACACAAAACTAATTCTTGCTGCGGCAAGCCTCCTCTATGCGGGATGGCAGCCCATGCATGCCCAGAAAGTCTTTACGGACTGGAACGGTTACGTTGAATCCAAGAACATCGGAACCACCGGCACAGTACTTTTAAGCGATGGCTCGGAAGAGCTGGTCGCTCAATCCTACCACTATTCCGGGCCGGGGCGCGTGAACCGCGTGCGGGTGTACGGGAATTTCCAGGGCCTCACGGGCGTGAGGCTGCGTGTTTCCGTATATCAGGTGGACGCAAAAGGCCGACCCACAAGCAGCCTTGCCAACAGCAACGTGCTTTGGTGGGGTTCGCTGAACAATCCCGTGGGCTATGTAGAGGCCATTTTCCCGGGTGGCGTGGCTGTAGCCGCAAACTTCGCCATTGGTGTGGCGCTGCGTACCCCGCAATTTCCCTACCTGGGCAGCAGCTTCCAGGTGAAATACACAGGCAACGGCGATGGCAGGGGGCGCGATCTGGCCTCCATTGCAGGAACCTCTACCTCCGGAAACTGGTCGAGCCTGAAAGATGATTTTGGCAAAGACGGCGACCTCTATCTGGTGCCACTTATGGCCCATGAACATCGCGCCGGTTTCACCATTCCCAACATCTGCATGGCTACTGGCAGCACGGTGAATTTTAGCAATACCTCCACGTTTACCCGCGACAGCATGTTTAACCGCATCGGACTGGCCGGCTATTCTGGAACCGGAACATACTACTCTTGGGATTTTGGCGATATGAACACCTCAAATCTTGCCAATCCAAGCCACAGTTACAGCAATCCGGGCATGTATCAGGTACGCCTCATCACCACCATTGTGGGATGGAACGGCAGCCAGAGTGATACCTCCAAAATGTCTATTTCTGTTGGGTTGAGCGCAGGAGCGTCCAACATCAGCAATGCCAGCTGTTATGGTCAAAGCAACGGCAGCTTTTCAGCCAACGGAAATGGCGGGGCCACACCCTACCAATACGCTTTGGGCAACGACCCATGGCAAAGTGGCGCTACCTTCACCGGACTGGCAGCCAGCGCCTACACCATTAAAGTAAAAGACAACCTGGGCTGTATTGCCAGCAATACCGTGAGCATCGGCCAACCCAGCGCCATTGAGTTTACTACCACCAACCATGCCGATGCCGCCTGCGGAAATTCAGACGGCTCCATTTTGGTGGGCGCCTCCGGCGGAAGCGGTTCCATCCAATACCAATTGGGCAGCGGCAGCTTCCAAAGCAGCGGCAGCTTTACCGGGCTGGCGGCAGGAAGCTATACCATCACCGCCAAAGACGGAAACAACTGCACGCGCAGCGTTATCGTTTCTGTGGACAATACATCTGCTCCGGCACTGAGCATCAGCCATACAGATGTTAGCTGCTTCGGTAAGAATGATGGATCCATTACCCTCAGCGCCAGCGGCGGTACTGGCAGTCATCAGTTCAGCATCAACGGCGGAAGTACTTATCAAAGCACAGGTAATTTCAGCAATCTAACCGCAGGCACTTATCAAGTTCAGGTAAAAGATGCAGCAGGATGCACCGATGCGGGCGTGGTGACTGTTAAAACACCAACCCTTATTCGCTTCAACAACTCCGCAATGGCAGCCAAATGCTACAGCAGCAGCGATGGCGAAATCCACCTCAGTGATGTAAGCGGAGGCATCGGCAAACCTTCTTTCAGCATCAATGGAAACACCTATCAGTCGTCGCCTGACTTCACAGGATTGCGCGCCGGAACTTATACCATTTATGTAAAAGATATTGCCAATTGTATTGTGACCGGCAGCGCTGTGATAGACAGACCAAGTGACATCAGCACAAGCGTCAGCATCACCAACGCCAGCTGCAATGGCAGCAACAACGGCGTAATCTTGGCCACAGCAAGCGGCGGAACTCCTGGTTATGTGTACAGCCTTTCCGGAGGAAGCTGGCAAAGCAGCGGTCAGTTTGAAACCGGAGCCGGCAGCTATCAGGTGATGGTGATGGACAACAACGGATGCCGCGATACTGCGAATGCCGTAGTTGGACAGCCAAGCATCATTACAGCAACAGCCAGCAGCACCAACAGCACCTGTGGCAACAGCAACGGAAGCATCCTTGCTTCTGCGTCCGGCGGCTCCGGAAGCGGATACCAATACAGCCTGGACGGCACAAACTGGAACAGCAGCGGTTTGTTCAATAACCTTTCTGCAGGAACGTATTATGTGCTGGTGAAAGATGGTGCCGGCTGTCAAATCATTCAGGACGTTACCGTGAAAGATGCCAATGGTCCTAACATCACCGGCATCAGCAAAACCGATGTAACCTGTAATGGCGGAACCGATGGAAGCATTACCGTAAACAGCACTTCCGGTGGTACAGGAACCCTGTTGTTCAGCGTTGATGGAAGCAACTGGTACAGCAGCGGCAAATTCAGTAACCTTTCCGCAGGAACCTATACAGTGAGCGTTAAAGATGCCAACGGATGTATTGGCAATGCAGCCGCTCAGGTCATCAGCCAACCCAATGCCATCTCCGTTTCCGTGCGCACCACCAATGTTACCTGCAACGGTACCAACAACGGACAGGTGAGTGTGAGCGCCATCGGTGGTTCAGGCACCCTGGGTTACAGCATTGACGGTGGAGCAACCTTTCAGTCTGACCGTAATTTCAGCGGACTGCGCGCCGGATACTATCTGGTAATGGTGCGCGATGCCGGAGGCTGTGTGGGCTATGCCACCTTCAGCATCGAAGAACCTGCAGCCATCAGCATCGTTACCGGCGTTTTGGATGTAACCTGCAACGGCGCCATGAACGGAGCCGTTTCCATCCAGGCCTCGGGTGGAAATGCACCTTATACCTACAGCCTGAATGGCAGTAACTACCAAAACAATGGCGTGTTTACAGGCATGCACGGCGGAACATACACTGCATACGTGAAAGACGTGAACAACTGCGTGCGCTCCAAAACATTCACCGTTCTTGAACCCGATGAAGTATTTGTAAATGCCAATGTTTCCGACGTTTCCTGCGCCGGAGGCAACAATGGTGTGATTGACCTTACCGTAACCGGCGGAGTTCGGCCATATACCTATAAGTGGACCAATGAATCATCCAATGAAGACATATTCAATTTGAGGGCCGGTACTTATGCCGTGGTGGTTTCAGATGCCAACGGTTGCATCAAAACACGGAACTTTACCATTACCGCACCCATGACGCCCATCGTGGTGAATGGCGTGGTTACCGGCACCAACAACAATTCCGGTGCTATTGACATTACCGTTACCGGCGGAATTCCGCCATACACCTACAACTGGTCTAATGGAAGACGCTCTGAAGATCTCACCGGACTTGCTCCGGGTGTTTATGCGGTGGTGATTCGCGATGCCAACAACTGCGAAGCCTACAGCGAGTTCACGGTAAGCAATACAACAGGTACCGTTGAAAGCGGGTTGACTTCCTTCCGGATGCATCCCAACCCGGCAGCAGAACAAGTGCAATTGTTCAGTTCCACACGCATGGAAAGCGTACGCGTGTTTAACGTTCAGGGTATTGAAGTATTCCGCAGTGATGACGCAGGCGAACAGATGACCATCACGACAGCTTCATGGCCTGCCGGCACCTATCTGGTGCATATTTTTGGCAATGGTCATAAAACCATAAATAAATTATTGGTCATCCATTAACACAAAGCATGACGCTGCAAAGGGCAATCCCGAAAGGGGTTGCCCTTTCTTTTGGTACCCAGAACGGCACCTCATTCGACCAATACCGAATCGCTGAGCACAAAACCGAAAACAAAAAAACAGCTGATGGAATTACTCTGGTACATAAACTGTAACACATGAACTTGAAACCAACCACCATCTTTCTTTTGCTGCTGGGTCTTTCTGTAAGCTCATGCACCATTGTGCGTCAGGGAGAAGTAGGCGTGAAAAGACGTTTGGGTAAAATCGAAACCAAAACACTTGAAGAAGGGCCGAAGGTTTTCAATCCCTTCCTTTCCACCATCATCATCGTGCCCACACGCACCATGAATATGGAAGTGAAGCTGAATCTTCCTTCCAAAGAAGGCCTGACCATCCAAAGCGAAATCTCCATTTTATACCACATCAAGAAAAAGCAGGCATCTGAAATTGTACGCACAATAGGCCCGAATTATGAAAACACCATGATTCTTCCGGTATTCAGAAGTGCCTCTGCCGACGTGACCAGTAAGTTCCTGGCCAAAGACATGCACTCCGGAGAACGTGCCACCATTGAACGCACCATCAAGGAACAGATGATGGACATTTT
>JBEDND010000011.1:0-4896 GCA_041170785.1 Bacteroidota bacterium
AGTGAACACGAGATGCTCCGCTACATCAAACGTCTTGAATCCAAGGATTTGAGCTTGTGTCACAGCATGATTTCTTTGGGAAGCTGCACCATGAAGCTCAATGCCACCACCGAAATGATCCCGGTGACCTGGCCGGAGTTCAACAGCCTGCATCCTTTTGCGCCTGCTGCCCAAACCAAGGGATATGAGGAAATTATTCGCGAACTGGAAGCCGATTTGTGCAACATTACCGGATTTGCAGCCATGAGTTTGCAACCCAACGCCGGGTCTCAGGGTGAATATACAGGCCTGTTGGTTATTCGTGAATACTTCAAAAGCAGGGGTGAACAACATCGGAACATCGCCCTGATTCCGGAATCAGCACACGGCACCAATCCTGCGAGCGCCGTGATGGCCGGAATGCAGGTGGTGGTTACCAAATGCGACCCAAAGGGGAATATTGACATGGAAGACCTGAAGTTGAAAGCGGAACAATACAAAGACCAGCTTGCCGCGCTCATGGTCACCTATCCTTCCACCCACGGCGTATTTGAAAAACAAATTCGGGAAATGACCGATTTGATCCACGCTTGCGGTGGCCAGGTTTATATGGATGGCGCCAACATGAACGCACAGGTTGGTTTGACCAGTCCTGCAGCCATTGGCGCAGACGTATGTCACCTGAACCTGCACAAAACATTCTGTATTCCACATGGCGGCGGCGGCCCCGGCATGGGCCCCATTGGTGTGGCAGCGCATCTTGCACCATTCCTTCCCGGACACAGTGTGGTGAAAACCGGAGGTTCCAAAGCCATGCATGCCGTATCTGCCGCACCATGGGGCAGCGCCAGCATCCTGTTGATTTCACATGCCTACATCAAAATGATGGGCAGTGAAGGCCTCACCAATGCCACACGCTATGCCATCCTGAATGCGAACTACATGCGCGCCAGACTGGAGCAGGAGTTCGATATCCTTTATAAAGGTGAAGAAGGATTCTGCGCCCATGAATTTATCCTGGACACACGCAAATTCAAGCAAACAGCCGGCGTTGAAGCTGAAGACATTGCCAAGCGCCTGATGGATTACGGATTCCATGCCCCAACCTTGTCCTTCCCTGTGGCCGGAACCCTGATGATCGAACCCACCGAAAGCGAAAGCAAAGAAGAACTGGATCGCTTTGTGGACACCATGTTTGGCATCCGCAACGAAATTCGCGAAGTAGAAGAAGGTAAAGCTTCCAAAGAAGACAATGTGCTGAAAAATGCGCCGCATACGGCTGCTGAGATTTGCTCCGATGCCTGGACACATGAATACAGCCGCGACAAAGCTGCCTATCCTGCGCCTTTTGTTTTAAGCTCGAAATTCTGGCCCAGCGTAGCAAGGGTGAACAGCACCTACGGAGACCGCAATCTGGTATGTGCCTGTCTGCCGATGGAAGCATACATGGACGAACCGGCGGCATCAACGGCTTGAGCACCTTCTTTCAAGGAGCTCACGGCCTGGCGCGGTTGCTGTTTTTGATTTTTACCGCGATCGGATTGTGGATGCTTCCGGATTATGGGGTTCCACTGGATGAAATGACCCAGCGGGGCATCGGAATTGTGAACAACCAGTTCATCAACCGTGGCGACATGGGCATTCTGGATCACCGTTATTACGGTCCCATATTCGAAACCGGTAGTTTTTGGCTCGAACAACTGTTTAGCATACAGGATGCGCGCCATTACTTGCTGCTCAGACATGTATTGCTGTTCCTGATCTGCACATCTTCAATCATTGCCATTTACCGCATTGTTTTTGGTATGTACAATTCCGCCTGGATGGCAATTTTTGCCGCAGGTATCTACGCTTTACACCCCAGGATATTCGCGGATAACTTCTACAACTCCAAAGACTCTTTGTTTATGGCGTTGTTCGCCTGGGCATTATGGCATCTGTACGCCTGGCTGAGCACGTCGCGAAACACTTCATTTATTTGGTTTTGTGTGGTTTCCGGCATCATGTCAACCCTGCGCATACAAGGCTTATACCTTCCTGCACTTGCAGGTTTATGCTGGATCATCATCTACCACCCTGCTTTAAAAGATGCCCTTCGCTATGCGGGTTTGGGTATAGCGGTTTGCAGCCTCAGCCTTTTGGTATTCTATCCGTATCTGTGGTTGAACCCGATCGCTCATTTTACAGAAGTACTTTTTACAGCAAGTAAATTCCCTTGGCCATGGGGAACACTTACCGATGGAACTTACTTATGGTCGAAACAAACACCGTGGTGGTATTTACCGATATGGATTGGCGCCACCACGCCCGTATTGTTTCTAGTTTTCATCCTGGCGGGGCTCATCCCATGGCGCTTCAGCAAATGGCAATGGATGTTGTGGACTTTACTACTCACACCCGTAGTTCTTGCAGTGTTGATGCATGCGCCCATGTACGATGGCTGGCGACATTACTTTTTCCTGTGGCCTATGTGTGCCATCCTTGGCGCTGCAACATTGCAACAAATCCGGAAATGGAAAAAACTCCAATTGGGATTGGCTGGTTTGACCTTAATGGTAGCAACGCTGCATGTTTTCCGTGGACATCCCTTGCAGATGTGTTTCTTCAACGAAGTTTATCCCAGCGGGCAAAAACAACTGCATGAACGCTGGGAAATGGATTATTGGGGTTTGGGATACCGCAAGGCTTTGGAACATCTGGTTGCAGGCCGGAAGGATTCGGTGAAAGTATTTGCATGGGATGATGGCATTTGGAACAACATGCAAATCATGCCCCTGGAACTACAGCGCAAGGTTTTACCGGTGCCACGCGACAGCGCTTCCTTCCTCATCGAAAACATCCGTGGCCCCAAACGTCAGGGTTATCCGGGAACCATTGTTTACTCCCTGCAACCGTACGGCGATACCACGCTGGTTGTGTTCAAGCAGCATTGATTGGTTATCTTTGCCGCCAATCAGAACCTTATGGCTAAACCAAAAGATTTAGGATCAGGCAGCTTCATTCGTCACAATGGAGAACTGTGCCAGATCATGGAAATCCAGCATCGCACACCCGGAAACCTTCGTGCCTTTTACCAGGCCAAAATGCGCAACGTAAAAACAGGGAAACAAACCGAGTATCGTTACAACGCCGATGAAGATGTAACCATGGTGCGTGTAGAAACCCGTGAACTTCAATACCTTTATGAAGAGGGCGATTCTTTTGTATGTATGGATAATGACTCATACGATCAATTGCCCATCAACAAGGTGGCTTTTGGAGAAGGTGCGAAATTCATGAAAGAAGGCGATACCATCACCGCTTCTTTTGAAGGAGAACTGGTGATTGGGGCTCAGGCTCCCGCGCACGTAACGCTGGAAATCACTTATACCGAACCAGGAGTTCGCGGCGATACCGCCACCAACACATTGAAACCGGCCACTGTAGAAACCGGAGCAACCGTTATGGTTCCTTTGTTTTGCGATACCGGAGATAAAATCCGTATCGACACACGCAATGCTGCATACGTGGAACGCGTGAAGGGTTAATCACTTCAAGTAAAATATAAGAAAGGCGGCCTGAGGGTCGCCTTTTTCGTGTGCAGCATATTTGCCTGTGCGCCTTTGAATTAGGTAACTTTGCAGTAATCATCATGGAAGGCCTTTCCCCAGAACACAATTTCCTTGGAATCACCGAACCGCAGCTGTACAGGTATCAGGATAGCAAGGTGGTCATCCAACAAATACCCTACGAACATACCAGCTCTTACGTAGAAGGCTCTGCAAAAGGCCCGGCTGCAGTGGTTTCAGCATCTCATTACGTTGAATTTTATGACGAAATGCTGGGAACAGAATGCTACCGTGAATTGGGCATCTGTACGCTTCCTGAACTTCAGTTTCATGGTGCCTGTAACCGTGAGGCCGTTGATTTAATCAAAGATCAAACCCGACGCTTGCTCCAAGACGGCAAATATGTTGTTTCCCTGGGTGCAGAACATACCGTTACCCTTGGTTTTGTGGAAGCATTTCTGGAGCAATATCCCGATTTGCACGTGGTACAAATTGATGCGCACAGCGATTTGCGGCTGAGCTACCACGACAATCCCTTCTCACACGCTTCTGTGATGGCACGCGTTCATGATTTAGGCGTACCGCTGGTGCAGGTTGGCATTCGTGCTCAATGTCGCGAAGAAGCCGAACTGATCCGCAACTCCGACCGCATAAACACTTGGTACGCACATCAAATTCAGGACGGCGAGGCGTGGATGGACGCAGCCATCGCCAAGCTCGGTAAAAACGTGTACCTCACCATCGACGCCGACGGCTTTGACCCTTCTGTTGTTCCGGCGGTAGGCACAGCCGAACCTGGCGGACTTACCTGGTGGCAGGGATGCCGTTTCTTGCAGAAACTGGCCGAACAACGCAACATCGTAGGATTTGACATCGTAGAAATCGCCCCGCGTGAAGTGGACATCATCAGCGAATTCAGCATGGCCAAATTGCTGTACCGCATTCTTGGATTCCTGCACCTCAATAAAAGCATTTGATGGAAGAACGTATATACCTGGACAATGCCGCCACCACTCCGATTGACCCGGAGGTTCTGGACGCCATGATACCGGTTCTGAAAGATTTTTACGGCAATCCCAGTTCGGCACATGCACACGGCCGCAAGGTTAAAGCATTGCTTGAAGAAAGTCGTGCCAAAGTAGCGTCGCTGCTGGGATGTGCGCCTGCTGAAATCACCTTTACCAGCGGAGGTACCGAAGCCGACAACATGGCCATCCGCGGAGCGGTAAGCACGCTCGGCGTGAAGCACATCATCACCAGCCCTATTGAACACCATGCCGTGTTGCATACGGTAGAAGCACTGCACCACGAAGGCAAGGTAAAGATGTTGACAGTGGCACTGGATGCCCTGGGCCATATAGATTTCAAC
>JBEDND010000012.1:0-4591 GCA_041170785.1 Bacteroidota bacterium
GGCTGGAAGGTTAGGAGTGCAGCAAGAAGGCGCTAAATGCAAAGGAAGCTCTGAGCCTGCGAGGAGATCACCTGCCGCATTCGGTTGTTTACAAGTGTGCACCGTATCATCCTTTTAAGCCTTGATTTTTTGCTTACTTTTTCATCAAGGAAAAAGTAAGAGATAAAAGGTGCTTAGAGGATTTGTCATGGTTTGTGCAAGCTCCCCGCATCGCAAGCTTGCGGGGCAGGCACCATGACAAGCTCCCCTACCAACCTGCTGCGCAGTTCGATAGGGGCAGGCACCATGACAATGTTCACGGAAACTTCGGAAACTTCTGAAAATCAGGTTTGCGCTTTTCCAAAAATGCATTTTTCCCTTCCTGGGCTTCTTCCATCAGGTAGAACATCAGCGTGGCATCGCCGCTGAATTCCATCATGCCTACCTGCCCGTCGAGTTCGGCGTTGAACGCGCGTTTCAGCATGCGGATGGCCATAGGGCTGCGTTCCATGATGGTTTTGCACCAGTCCACGGTTTCGTCTTCGAGGCGCTCCAGAGGCACCACTTTATTCACCAGGCCCATCTGCTCGGCGTCGGCAGCGCTGTACTGACGGCAGAGGAACCAGATTTCACGCGCTTTCTTCTGCCCTACGTGGCGGGCAAGGTAGCTAGCACCGAGGCCACCGTCGAAGCTGCCCACCTTGGGGCCGGTTTGTCCGAAGATGGCGTTTTCTGAAGCGATGGAAAGGTCGCATACCACGTGCAGCACGTGGCCGCCGCCGATGGCGTAGCCGTTCACCATGGCAATGACCGGTTTCGGGAGGCTGCGGATTTTCTTGTGCAGGTCTAGAACATTGAGGCGGGGGATGCCGTGTTCGTCCACGTAGCCTCCGATGCCCTTCACGTTCTGGTCGCCGCCGCTGCAAAAGGCTTTATCGCCCGTGCCGGTGAAAATCACCACGCCCAGGTCGGTGCGCTCGCGGCAGATGTCGAAGGCGTCGAGCAGTTCCTTCACCGTCTGGGGACGGAAGGCGTTATACACTTTGGGTCGGTTGATGCTCACTTTGGCGATGCCTTCCCATTCTTCAAACAGGATGTCTTCGTATTGCTTGATGCTTTTCCAGTTCCGCGTGCTCATAAAAGAATGCAAAGGTACTATGGAAACAGGGGAAGCGGGTTTTGGTTCAGTTTTGCGAGTATTAGTATCTTCAAAAAATAATATCATAAGTTGTTGTGAATCAATAATGTAGTTACGATATGTCTTGAAAAGTGATTAAAATCATACTGGATTTTTATGGCATTTACAACCCTATTATTTAGGTTTGAATTACTAAGCATTTAAAATATGATATTTCATTCAAAATACATCGTTCAGCGGTTCTTGTTTAAAATCTGCTTCCTTGCTTCAGTTCTTGCGGGGGGGGGGTAATCGCACAGACCCCAATGATTGGTGCCTGGAAAAATAGATTGGGTCAGGCTGGTTCAGTGGTTGCGTTTACCGATAGCGCTCTTGGAATTGGGGTTACGCAACCTGAAGGGAAAGCCGAGGTGTTTTATTGCCCGTCGGTACAGCAGGATTATCCAGGTTTGGTTCTTACTCGTGTTCAATGTGCGATTAACGCACCTCCCGGCTCGGGTACGGGTATAATTCCTGGTGGTTTCAATGATGTTTTACCGGGAAGTAATCCAGAGGGGCCAACGGACCCAATAGCTGCCATTGAGCCAATACATGCCTATACCAGTGTAACCCCGGTCGGGTTTCCGTTAAACCAGCTCAGGTCAAACCAGCAGCCGCTCATGTGGGCAAGAGTACAAACGCCTGCAACCGGTATTGATCCGGGGAAAAACGATGCGCGGTTTGTAGTATATCCGGATGGGCGCAGCGGTATCAATGTGGCTGATCCGCGTTGTGCGCTGGATGTGCGCGGGTTTGGCGCAAATACACCGGCTGCTATTTTTGGCACCAATGCGCAGCGGGTTGCGGTAACTATTGCCGGAGCGCCACTGCCCATGCGCTATACCCGGCATGTTGAAGTTGTACCACACCTGGGGCATCAGGGCTACAATACAATAAGCCGTGATAAAGACCTCGGTATCATTTTCACCGATGGCATGGGTAATGAAGGAACCAACGTGGCTGGCGCACTGGTGATTGCACCCTGGAACAAGGATCAAAATGCAGGCGGATTGCGCATGGATGCCAATGGCAATACGGAACTGCGCGGCAATCTTGAAGTGCGGGGCAAGCTGTTATGCAATGGTTTCGTGTCCAAGCCGCGCTGGTGGCCGGATTACGTTTTTGAAGACAACTACAGGCTACTTTCTTTAGACAGTGTGGCCAGTTTCATTCAGTACAACCGTCATTTACCGGGTATGCCTTCCCACCAACAGATTCTGAAGCAGGGCCAGGACATCGGTTTGATTCAGCAATTGCAACAAGAGAAGATTGAGGAGCTTATGCTCTATGTGTTGCAGTTGAATCAAGAGTTAAATGAACTGAGGAGAACAGTAAGAAATGTAAGTAATCAGTAGCCAACAGTTGTTTTATATTCTTGTTTTAATATTATATGACATGAAGAAAATAGGATTTAATCTTTTCTTTATCATACTTTTTATTAACGATCTGTATGGTCAGGAATTTGGGGTTATAGCTGATTCAATCAGGTTAAATCCTGTAAGGGATTCATTGGATCAGTGGGAAATAGACTCAATGTTATTGGCAGATTCCTTATCGGGTTCTTTGGGAATAATTAATTGGAGGAGAGATAATGAGTGTGCTGATCAATGTGATAGAAAGTATTGTGTAGTTCGCAAAATTAAGAACGGTAATGCTGATTTGGATTTCTGTAATTCTGATATACCGTATATCCCCGTTTTTCAGGAATACTTCACAAGTGGTATTGATGAATTGATCTGGAATAGCGCAAAAACGCAGGAGTATTCATACAATTGGGGAAGTATCTATACACCGACCTATCCGGATGGGTTTGGCTACTATGGTCATCAAAGGTGTGATTACTTTGAGCGTAAAGATAATTATGAGAATCTGACTATTAATGGAAAAAAGTATCATGTTAAACTAATGTCTATATACAATCAGAATTGGCCCGGGAATCTTTCTACACAAGATCGTAATGAAAAAGCCGCAGAAAACAATACAGTGCAACAGTGGTACTTGAAAAATAATGCTGTAGTGGAGAATGGAGTGCTCAAACTATACACTAAGTATGAGCCTGATTTGGGGATCAAAAGCTGGTATGTAGGTTCCGAACTTGCCGCCAGAGACGAAAACAATGCTGCGGTTTTATTGGCTCCGGACGCACAGCTCACTACGGTCCAAACATTTTCATCGGCATATTTTGAGAGTACCAAGTATTTCGAGTATGGCATGTTTCAAGCAAAAATAGCAGTGCCTGACAAAGACGGCCTTTGGCCGGCTTTTTGGCTCATGGGTGGAATAAAAAGTGCGAAAAAGTGGGATCCATGCGGTGACTACTACGAGGAACTAGACATTTTCGAATTCATGAATAATGAAGAAGATAAGATGATTACTACAATTCATGCACCTGCCAGGATAGAGCAGCAATGGGAAAGTGTTTACAGGAAGAAGGATTATTTTATGAAGCCCCATATTTATACCTGTTACTGGACGGAATGTGGAATATGGATATTCCTGGATGAAGGCAAGGAGAGGAAGAAGATATTGGAATATCATCATTATCCCGGATTGGTTGGTGGTGACTGTAAAATTAAAGCCGGTAAGAGCTATTATCGGAATCTAAGGTATCCAACGCAACCCATGAAAATTATTTTTAATACAGGCGTATATGCCTGCCAGAATTTAAAGCCTTCAAATGCAGGGTTTCCGGTAAGCATGGACGTTGAATGGGTCAAGGTGTTTTATCAGAGACCCTGCGTAGACTTGAAAGAAGTTTCCAGGGCAACAGAAGTCAATGATCTTAATCAGGAGCTTTTTAATGTATGGTCTGCTAAGAATGTAAAAGTAACAGGGAATGAGCGTTTTTATTTTCAGTCAAACAATATATATGTACCCACCCATGTGCCATTGCTTAAAGTAATTGTTGAAAATGAATTAGAAATTGAGCCGACGGTTGATTTTGAAATAGGCAATCAGGCCAACTTTATTGCCGAGTTTAGTGACAATCTTTGTCAAAACTATGGGGTGCCGGACACCACAAAAAAAACTATGATTGAGGCCAAGCAGGGATCCCTGAATGGTGACCAAGGAGAATATGAAGGAAGCAGGAACAGGCTGGAAGGCGAAAGAATATTTCAGTTGGGAGAAGGAGGCAGTATCTTATTATATCCGGTACCTGCATCGGGTCATTTGTTTCTGAATTTGAATATGTCAGATGAGCAGATTTCAACGAAGGTTCAGTTTTTGAACATAGACGGCTCTGGATTTCAGGAGTTCTTATTTAAATCGAATGAAGCGGCATTTGATGTTTCGAAATTGTCGGATGGCTTATACATAGTACGCATCGAAAATGACCGTGTCGGTGTTATCAATCGAAAAATCAGTATTGTAAAGCAATGAAACGATTCAGTTATCAATTCTTGTTATTTTCCCTGGCAATGGGATGTTCAATAC
>JBEDND010000013.1:0-4074 GCA_041170785.1 Bacteroidota bacterium
GACCAATGGCTCTGCCCCTGCCTGTTTCATCCACAATATGGAAAGGAATAACACTGAAAATATTCTTGTCAGATTTTCCCCGCAGGGCCGGTATGGTGTAGGTAACCTTGGTATAATCAACCGTAAACTGCACATCGCGCAACTCAAATGAACCTTTGAGGATGGGTTCGGTGCTGGTGCCCTCCACGCGCAACTGTGCGCTGAGATACCCTTTGTGCATGGAAACCACACCTTCGGTAAATGGTTTAATGCCTTCCAATGATGTTTCTCTGGGTATGAATACATCAAGATTCAATCGTTCATCGGGTCCGCCCATTCCGAAAGTTCCCTTCACAGAGGCACCTTTCAACATGCCTCGTGTGGCCATGCCTTCTACCCAGATGCGCTTCCCTACATCCAGACTCGATGCTTCCAGCCTGAAATCACCATAAGCAATCCCATTATAGCGAATTCCGGTAGCTAAAACATTACACTCTGCGCTGGGATGATCGGACAATCCGGCCCTGATAGATAAGGTTCCATTCAAGCTGGCCGCCACAGAATCACCGGCGATGCCCAGAAAAGGCTGTAAGTCAGAGATGTTGAAGTTGCCAAACGAGGCAAACAGTTCGTGGTTTTGTGCACTTCCCAGACTGCCGTTCACCTCTAAAAAGTTTCGAGTGCTGCCCAAGTAGAAATTGCTGAACGTGATGGCTTCTTTTCGGTAGCAAATGCGCCCGGAAGTATCGAGCGACCAGCTAGCGTCAAACCAATTCAAAGTACCACTTTTGATGTCAACGGGAATAGAATCGCCGTGTAAGAACACGTCACAGGCGAGATCTATGTTGTTATTTCCTGTGGAATCAAGCATGTGCAGTTCCACGGGTAAAACGCCTTGATGTAATATACCTTTTATTTGAGGCTGATTGAACCAGATACTGCCTTTGTGCCGCAGTTGTTCCGCGCCGATGTTAAAATGCAAAGCCTCATGAGCAGCTTTGTCGCATTGCAGTTGCACATTTCGGAATTTATTGCCCTGAAACTCAAACCAGGTGGGCTGTTCCGTACGCAAATGCACGCTGTTTCCAGAAGCCGCCAAAGTACCCTGAAGCATCAGCGGTCCCAAGGTGAAATCATCAGCGAGCAAGGACGAAACCAATGATGTCTGCCTCAGATTGAGGTAAAAGGATATATTCAATCCTGTATCTAATTCATGAGGCCGGCGCACAAAATTCGGCATCAGCTCATGCAGCAAAGCCATGCCGGCCGAAGGCAAGGTACTGGTTCCAAATGATCCATAAATCCCTGCGTCTCCAATGTGACTGCGCAAAGTCCAATCGCGCATGCCATTTGTTTGCGTGGCAGTGAACTGAGCGTAGGGTATGAAATGATTGACCCCGTTTCTGTTCCAGCTGATTCCATTGAGGGAAATCTGCCCTTTGAGTTCAGTGGCATTGCCAATGCTGATGTCTGAATTGCCAGAGAAGGTCAACCTGCTTTCTAGTGAATCTAAACCAATAGCTTTTAGATTGGCGTGATGCAGCTGAAATGTCTTGAAGCGATACTCAGGGTGCTCCCCGGCGAAGCGGACGGCTCCGTCCAGATCAAGACTCATGATGGGGTCATGAAGCGCGGCCTTTCCTGTGAAACTGGTGGGCGTAAGCACGCCATCAACAGAAGCATCTTTCAGCTGCCGGCCATTCACTTCCAACATGGGGATAATGCCATCAAGCGTTAGGCTAAAGTCTGATTTGCCCAAGCCGGTACCTTGCATGGCAATCGAAGCATCTACCGAACCTAGTGCTGGTTCCAATCCGTAGAAAGCACCTAAGTTAAAGCGTTCAATTTGTACCTTTCCATCGTATTTCGCCTGGCTGTAACCTTGGCGAAAATTCATGTTTAAATCCTCAAGACGTACCTGCCCTAATGTACTTTTTAATGCGCCACTGGCGGTAAACTGATTGAAAAAACCCGTGAACGCTCCACTAAATTGAAAGTTTCCCAAGGAATTCAGGTTGGTAGGAAGCCTCATACCACCAAGAAATGCTGCCAGATCCTGCGCATCGGTTTGCCATTTTTGAATATTGGCATCAATAAAGGTATTCCTCCAGTCGGGCAGTCCATTCATCGAAACCGCACCCTGGATGAGCCCCTGCCTGCCGTAGCGCACATCCAGTTTTTTGAATTGAAGGCTGGAAAGTCTGCCTTTGAAATTAAAGCCCAGGTGCAATGCATCTGTTCGTTTAGACATCTGCGACTGAAAGATACCCAGATCGCGCAATCCAAGGGACGCTTGATGCATCCGTCCGTTCATGAACACCTCTTCGGAAAAATGTGCGAAAGCGCGATAGCCCTGATACCGAAACCTCAAGGTATCGCCCAACACACTATGCGCTGTTTTTAACCGAAACCCCAATACATCCAAGGCATAATATGAGACCCTACATTGTGCTTTCAGGTCTTGAACCACTAGCCCCGAACGTTCACGCGCATGCAGCATTTTGATGCCAAAGTGCATTGAATCATCATACAACAGAAACGTATCCAGCTTTCCACTAATTTGACTGAACTTGAGGTGATAAGGATCAAAGGAGCCAGGGACAGACATGGGCTCGTGATCGTCAAAATTTCGAAACTCCATGTTGCGGAGCACTGCCTGTTGCGCCCTCAATGCCCAAATAATTTTGGGGCCGGTACGCTTTTTCCTGGGTGTGAAGTAATCAACCAGAAAATTGATATTTTGACCGGTGTCGTTTTTATGAACACCCAGATTAACCAAGCCATTGGAACACTCAAACACCTTTAAGTTGAGTGCATGAGCGCGTAAATTCAATGAACCAAGTTTTGCATGAAGTCTACGGAAGAAAAATAGGGTATCCCGGCTTCGGTCTTCGACCAATATGTTTTCTATGGTGAAGTTATTCAGGAAATCTGTTTCCAATCCACCAATCCGAACCACCACATTCCATTCCTTACTTAAAAACGCTGAAACCTTTGTAACTGCATACTGTTGAACAGGTTTGCTTCTGAAAAGCACCACAAGCAACCCCAAGCTGAGTGCCAATCCCAAGACCAGGCCGAGCAGTATTTTGCGTAGTTTTGCCTTCAATTTGTTTCAAAATTAGCCCTTAGGGCTGCAATCATCATGCATCAATCCTCGGTGAATATCCTGGCCATTGAAAGCAGCTGCGACGATACAGCTGCTGCAGTGCTCAGCGACGGCAAAATCCGAGCCAATATTGTTGCCGGCCAGGAGGTTCACAAACAATATGGAGGTGTGGTTCCGGAACTGGCTGGCAGGGCGCATCAAAGCAACATTCTGCCTGTTGTACAGCAGGCCTTGACTACCGCTGGCATCAGCGCTGCATCTTTGAGTGCCATAGCATTTACCAGAGGTCCGGGATTAATGGGCAGCTTGCTGGTGGGGGCAGGCTTCGCCAAGGGGTTATCGGTAGCTTTGGGCATACCACTTATTGGCGTTGATCATTTACATGCACATGTTTCTGCGGTGTGCATAGAACATCCGAACATTCCCAAACCCATGCTTTGCCTGCTGGTAAGCGGTGGTCATACGCAATTGGTGTGGATGCAAGCAGATACACAGGCAAAAATTATTGGCAGCACCTTCGATGATGCTGCTGGAGAAGCCCTTGATAAAGCCGCTAAACTTTTGGGGTTGCCCTATCCCGGAGGTCCGGAAATAGACAAGCTTGCCAGGCAAGGAAATCCTCATGCTTTTTCTTTTGCTACAGCCCGTGTTCAGGAACACCATTTTAGTTTTTCCGGTATAAAAACGTCTTTGCTGTATTTCCTGAACAAAAAAGACCCTGAATTTATCAGGGAGCATCTTGAAGACATCTGCGCATCTTACCAGGAACATGTGATGCAGTACCTGATTAAAGTTACGGCTAAGTCTATCGAGCAACTCAAACCGGCCTCAATTGCCCTTAGTGGCGGCGTTTCTGCAAACAGCAGACTGAGGGCACTGTTCACGGACCTTGCCGCTAAACATGACATACCTGCATTTATCCCTTCTTTTGAATATTGTACCGACAATGCAGCCATGATTGCATCAGCTGCATATCAATCATACCT
>JBEDND010000014.1:0-7411 GCA_041170785.1 Bacteroidota bacterium
GTGTTGTAGCGTTCCTTTTAACCAAACAGTGCTTGTTTTTTCTTGTTCCGGATGTCCGTAAAAACGGTATCGCAGTTTGGCGATATACATTCCTTCCGGCGCGGTTTTTCCATAGATGCGGCCATCCCATCCGGCTTCCGGATCGCTGCTGGTAAATAATCTTGTTCCGTTGCGGTCGTAAATACTCAGCTGGAACAATTCCGCGCCGCAAATCAAGACGCGATATGGGTCATTGATGCCATCGGCGTTGGGTGTAAATACATTGGGTATCAGCAAGTTGTTCTCGAGGTCGCAACCTTGCACGTCAATGGGCCCAAATGCTTCTGTTGCAGCGCATCCTGATGGAAACTGAATATGCAGATTCATGCGGACCGAACTTTGGTTGAGCACGGTATAACGGATGCTTGGTCCCTGTCCAATCTCGGTTCCGTTGCAAAACCAGGTGAGTTGTGTTCCTGCTGCAAAGGAATCGGTGCATTCGATGGAAAGCACCGACCTCGAACTTTCTGCGGTGATCCTTGGTTTGAAGTTGCGCGTCCAAGCGCAGGGTTGTTCAATATTGCCAGCCTGCTTTTCCTGTCCGACCATCGGCTGTTTGCCTGAAGGCTCTGCTGACTTGTCAGGACCAGTTTCATAATCAGCGATGTCCACACCGTTGCATTCGATGATTGGCTGACTGGCGATTACTTGTTGGGGCGCTTTTGTGGGTTGCAGCGCCGGGGTTTCGGGTATCGTTGTTTCCACTGCTTCCGCCATTTGGGAAGGAGGTGTTGCGGCAACTTGGGTTTGTTTGGTTTGAGGCTGCGCCTGAACCTTTATTGGTGGCTGAGTGGTATATGCGCGGTACGCCAGGTATGACGCCGAAGCGACGAGCAGTGCGGCAGCGCCTTTGATGATAGCGCCGCTCAATGCTGTTCCTGCCGTTCCTGCGGCAGCTTGGGTGGCCACTTGTCCGGAAACAGCTTCCCAAACGCCTTCGGGTGCGGGCACTTCGGCGTGTTCCAGATGTTTGCGGAACAAGTCGTCAAACTGCTTATCCATGGCTGCTGCCCTCCATAGCGGTAATGATGCGTTTGAGCATGTTCCGGGCTTTCAGCAACTGCGTTTTGCTGGTGTTTTCGCTGATGCCCAGTTGGTTGCCGATTTCTTTGTGCGTGTATCCTTCGATGGCGTACAGGTTGAACACGGTGCGGTAACCTCGGGGCAGCGACTGCACGGCGCGCATCAGGTCCTGCATGCCCAATCGGGAGAAGGCGTGGTCATCCACGCCAATGTGGTGGGCTTCTTGTACATCGCTGAACCAGGGATCTGATTGTTCCTTGCGGTATTGTTCGATGCACTGGTTCACCATGATTCGCTTCATCCAGCCTTCGAACGATCCTTCATGGCGGAAGTTTGCCAGCGACCGGAACACGCGTACAAACCCTTCCTGCAGCATGTCTTTTGCTGTGTCGCGGTTATCGCAGTATCGGAGGCATAAGGCGTACATCTTGCCGGAATAATGTTCGTACAGTTCTTTTTGTGCTTTAGGTTCTCCGTCCAGGCAGCGGCGGATGAGTGCGCGGTCCACATGTTCCTTGTTCGTACTCATGCAGCCAGCCTGTGGATGGATTCGTTATTTAGTCGCAGGCCGCCTGCTTCAGGTTGCCTGATGTTGTAAGATTTTTTCAAGGAAACAAAAAACACCTGTGCAGCCAAGGGTTTATTGGGTTCTGAGCTGATGGTGCACCTTCATGGAAAGATCCATGAGCAATGCTTTGGTATGTGCGTTCCTTTCGATGTGGTATATGCTGCTGTTCAGCAGTTTGTAGAGTGCTTCGATGCTGCGTGTATTCAGCCGTGCGGCCAGTTTGATGATGAAGTTCTTTTCTGCTTCGGGCAGCCTTACACCCTGTTCGGTATAGGTAGTAATCAAACAATTGCGCAGCACATGCAGGCCATAGGTGAAAAACGCCTTCAATTCTTCCCTGCCTGTACCGCTTTGCTCATTGGTCCAGTTTAGGATTTTGAGCATGTTTCCTTCAAAACAAAGCAGGAACCATTCCCGGAAACCCTGCATCTGTTCATGTTCACTGGCCTGACTGAGCTGCAGGGCTTTGAGGTAGCTGCCTTCGCTGAGCATGGCTATTTGGTTTGCCTGCGTTTCTTCCATATCCAGCTTTTGCTGCAGTGCTGCGGAAATGGCATCCTGAGCAATGGGCGGAATGCGCACCAGCTGTGTTCGGGAAAGGATGGTGGGCAAAATCTTGTCGCTGTTTTCGGCCACCAGCAGAAACAGGGTTTTGTGCGGCGGTTCCTCAATGATTTTCAGCAGTACATTTCCTTCGGTGCTTAGAAATTCCGGAAACCACATCAGCAGCACTTTGTAGTCGCTTTCAAATGGTTTGAGCGACAAATTCCGGATGATGGCCCTGCACTCTTTGATGGGTATGTTGCCTTGTTTTTGTCCCTCTTGAATGAACGACAGCCAGTCCTGATAACCCATGTAGGGGTTTTGTTGCAGTGCCAGCCTCCATTTTTCCAGGAATTCGCGGGCTTCTTCAGCCGGCGACATAAACGGGAAGGAGAAGTGCAGGTCCGGGTGGATGTACTTTCTGTATTTGCTGCAGTTGTGGCAGGTTCCGCAGGAGTCCTGATCCGTGCGGTTTTCGCAAGCGATGTATTGAGCATAGGCCAGTGCCAGGGGCAGGCCACCGCTGCCTTCTTTACCAAGGAACAGCTGCGCATGCGGAATTCTTCCGGAGTGCACGCTGTCGCGCAGCCGTTGCTTCAGGCCATCCTGTCCGATTACATCTGCAAACTGCATGGCCTGCGAAGTTACAAGCTTGAACCTGTTCTTGCCTGCCGTGCGCGGTAGAACCAAAAAGCCGAAACTGCTGCAATCAACAGCAAAGAGATTAATTGTGAATGGCTCAGCATACCCCCGAACAGGTAGCCACGCGATTCATCGCCACGCAGGTATTCCAGCCCGAATCTGCCGGCGGCATAAACCAGAACGTACAGTAAAAACAACTGTCCTTCAAACTTCTTGCGATTGTGCAGCAACTGCATTAAACCGAACAAACCCAGGATCAGTGCGGCTTCCAGCAACTGCGTGGGATACAGGGGTTCACCCATGGGCCGGGCATGGGTTTCGGGATGTGTAAAGCGTATGCCCCAGGCAGGATCGCATACTCTTCCATAGCAGCAACCCGCCATGAAACAGCCGATGCGCCCGAAGCCATGCACCAGGGTTCCGCATCCGGCGATGATGTCGAACATGGTCCATACCGGAAGCTTATGTCTGCGAAACCACCACATAAAGGCAGGAATAGCCAGCAGGAACGAACCGTAAAACACAAATCCGGAGCCGGGAGATTCCAGCATCGCTGCCGGATTTTGGATGTAGCGCAAGGGGTCTTCCAAATAATAAAACAGCTTCCCGCCCACAAAGACGGCTGCAAAAGCAAGGAGGAAAAAGCCCGATATATCATCACTTTGCAGCCCATATCGGCTCGTTTTTCTTTTCATGTACCACCAGGCAAGGATGGCTCCGGTAAGAATCATAAACCCATAGGAATACACGGTGAAGTTGCCCAGATGGAAGAGTTCAGGATACATGATGTGCTTTGGTTCGAATTAAATGTAAATCAGGGAAGTTTCCGCAGCCGGGCAGGACCTTGCTTCAGCAGCGGAGTATCTGTGCAGCCGCTTGTTGGACGAGGGTGGCTTCGAAGCCGTGTCCCTGGAGGTAGCGCTGAAGCGAAGCTTTTCGTTGCAATGCTGCGCCTTTCAGGCTGCGGGCTTTCTTTTCAGCCAGGGTGTGTAGCGTCTCCAGATAATCTTCATCAGTAATTTCCGTTAATGCCAGTTGAATGAGGGTTTGGTTGAGGCCTTTCTGCTTCAGTCCCTGCACAATTTTGATGCGTCCCCAGTGCAGCTGACGGAACTTTCCCCGGGCGTAAGCGCGGGCGAAGCGTTCTTCATTTAGAAATCCCTCTTTGATGAGGTGTGAGATGAGCTCGCCGCGTTCTTCGGCATTCAGCCCAAGATCTATGAGTTTGCTTTCCACCTCTGAATGACAGCGCTCCTGGTAAGCGCAATAGTGTTCTGCTTTTCGTCGGGCTTCTTGTAGCGTGGGCCGGGTGCTCATGGGGCGAACTGCCCTTCAAACATAAGCAAGGCCGGCTTATGCTGTTTCTAATGTGAATACGGTGATTTCGGGAAGGATGCCTACACGGCCCGGATAACCCAGGTAGCCGAAGCCTCTGTTTACGTAAAGGTATTGTCCCTGTTCATGGTATAGGTCCATCCATTCCTTGTACACGTATTTCACCGGACTCCATCGGTAATAGCGCGAATCCACGCCGAACTGCATGCCATGTGTATGTCCGCTGAAGGTGGCCTGAATGTCTGTTTTGCCGAGCACTTGTTCTTTCCAATGGCTGGGATCATGCGACAGCAGCAGTTTCACCGGATGTTGTTCGGTGCCGCGCAGTGCTTCCTGCAGTTTTCCGTATTTCGGGAAGCGGGCTTTGTTGCTCCAGTTTTCTACGCCGAGGATGGCGATGGCAGCACCGTCTTTTTCCAGGGTGCGGTGTTCGTTGAGCAGCAGGTTCCAGCCCATGTCGGCATGGGTTTGCTTCAGTTGTTCCAGATTGGCGCGTTTGGCCTCGGCACTGGGCCATGGTACGTAGTCGCCGTAGTCGTGGTTGCCCAAGATGCTGTACACGCCCAAGGGTGCTTTCAAGGTTCCGAAGAGTTCTTTCCAGGGTTCCATTTCGTCGGCCCGGTCGTTCACCAGGTCGCCGGTGAAGAAGATGACATCGGGGCGTTCTTGCAGGATCATGTTAATGCCGCGTTTTACGGCATCGTAACTCCAGAAACTGCCCGAGTGGATGTCGGAGATCTGCACGATTTTCAGGCCTCGGAAGGCTTCGGGCAGGTTTTGGAGGCGCAGGGAACGGCGGCGGATGCTGTAATTATGCGCACCTTTGGCCACGCCCCAGGTCATGGCTGTGATCAAACCTGCGCCGATCAGGGCTCCGGCCTGCGACAGGAATTTCAGTCTGGAAACCGAATTTGTTGCTGTGCCGGGTTCTGCCTGAACCACACCTGTTTGCTGCAGCGTAAGGCGAACCAGCCGGATCAGGTCATCGGTGAGCAGAAAGGCCGTCCAGATGATTTTTCCAACGATCAACGCGAATGCAAGGAAAAACACCAGCTGCAGGCTGGCCCGATGGAAGTCCTGCAGCATTCCGAAACGGAAGGTGAAGAACAGCAGGAAGTTAAAGGCGGTAAACCCCCAATAGATCCAGCGAATCCAGTTTCGGGTGCGCGGCGCGTAGTTTTGAATGAGCACCTTCACACCTTGCCATACGTAGAAGTCGATGGAAAGGATGATGAGGGTAACGAACAGGAAGAAAAGGGCAGGTCTCACAGTTTCAACAGCAACAATTGGAATCGGAAATCGTCAGTTGCCTGTGAAGTTTGCTTTGCGTTTTTCGATGAAGGCAGTAGTTCCTTCCTTAAAATCATCCGTGCCGAAGGCGCGACCAAATTCAAAGATTTCTCTTTTGAATCCATCGATGCCGCAGCGGTAGTAGTCGTTTACACAGTCAATGACCATACGCACGGCAGACGGACTTTTTCCTGCAACTTTTTCGATGATGGCGGTGCAGAAGGGCAGTAGTTCTTCCTGCGGAACCACATGGTTTACCAGGCCCATGTCATAGGCTTTTTGTGCATTCACGGCATCGCCGGTGAGCAGCATTTCCAGGGCACGGCCTTTGCCCACCAGCTGGATGAGGCGTTGGGTGCCGCCGTATCCGGGAGGAACACCCAGGTTCACTTCCGGCTGGCCGAATTTGGCATTTTCAGAAGCCACGCGGAAATGACATGCCATAGCCAGTTCACAGCCGCCGCCCAGGGCGAAGCCGTTGATGGCACCAATCACCAGTTTTCCGGAGTTCTCGATGGTATTCATTACTTCATGGCCGCTGGCGCTCATCTGGGTGCCTTCCATCACGTTGAATTCAGAGAATTCGGCGATGTCTGCACCTGCAGCAAAAGCCTTGGTTCCAGTGCCTGTGATGATGATGCCTTTTACTTGTTCGTCCTGTTGCGCAGCTTCAACTTCTGTTTTGATTTCCTGCAAGAGTCCGATGTTCAGGGCATTCATTTTTGCTTCACGGTTGATGGCAATCACCAAAACGCCATTCCGGTTTTCTGCAAGGATATGTTCGTAAGCCATGTTGTAGTTCTGCGGTTCAGAAGGGTCGGTGTGTGGTGACCCATTGTCGGATGTAATCTGTGATTTCCTGCATGGTAGCCCCCGGAGGGAAGAGTCTGGCAACGCCGCGCTCGTTGAGTTGCTGCGCATCTGCATCGGGGATGATGCCTCCGCCGGTGAGCAGCACATCGTTCATATCGTGCTGGGCCATCAAATCGAGGATGCGCGGGAATACCGTATTGTGCGCGCCACTCAGGATGCTCACGCCAATCACGTCCACATCTTCCTGCAAGGCAGCGCTCACCACCATTTCCGGAGTTTGGCGCAGGCCTGTGTAGATGACTTCCATGCCCGCATCGCGCAGCGCTGTGGCGATCACTTTGGCACCTCTGTCGTGGCCGTCCAGCCCGACTTTCGCAATTAATACCCTGATGGGCCTTTTGTCTTCGCTGCTCATGGCATGCGCATTAAATAACCGGCTTGATTCCGTTTTAGTTTCCGCCTGCAAAATTGATAAAATCTGGCGTCATCCATCACATAAGTTTTAAAAGTTCCTGAATCTTGGGAGCTGAGGCAGGCGTCCAGGTGCTGTTCTATGGCTTTTCCGCTGTTCAGCGGATACACTTCCAGGCGCTTTCCGCGGTCTTTGATGACCGAGATGTTCCAAACGCCTGTTCCGTTTTCCAAAGTATCGCTGGTGCCCAGGCAGTAGATGTTTCCTGAAAGTTCATGCAGCCGGAAGTCCCGGTTCAGCATCATGGTATCGCAACAGTCGGAGTCGTGGGCTGCGGTACCGCTCCAGATCATCCTGTATTCTTCAACCTGAACCTGGATGCGTTCTTGTTTCTTTTTGTCTTCGTCCATGTAATACGTGCCGCGCAGGTTCCAGGGGATGCGACCGTGCGGGGTTCCGGGCAAACGGTCAAAGTGCAGGCTGGTACAGGCGGTTCCTGCGCCCAGCAGCCAAAATGCTCCGATGCAGATGGCGGCTTTAACGAAATACGTCTTCATTGTTCAGGATGCTTAGGTAGTTGTAGTAACGCTCCTGCGCGATTTTGCCTTGCTCCAATGCCTCGATGACGGCACAACCGGGTTCCTGCACATGCAGGCAGTTGTTGAAACGGCAATGCGCAATCAGGGGGCGCATTTCTGCAAAGTAATGACTGATTTCCCGGGGTTCAAGGTCCACTACACCAAGGT
>JBEDND010000015.1:0-5816 GCA_041170785.1 Bacteroidota bacterium
TTCATAGGGTATTTGCTTACGTTGCCGCAAATGTAACAAAGGCGCTCACAAATGGTTGAAGCGCTTTTCTTTGGCTATTCTATTTAGAATCTTTTTAAAGAACGGGTCAAACTCCAGATCTGTTCAGCTTTTGCAGGTACTTGCCAAGGATGTCAAATTCAAGGTTCACCGACATTCCCGGAAGGATTTTGCTCAGGTTGGTATGTTCCCAGGTATAGGGTATGACCACCACGCTGAAAGTTTCATCCGTGCTGTCCACTACTGTTAGGCTCACGCCATTGACGGCAATACTGCCCTTTGCCACGGTAATGCCGGCTTCTGCAGCATGAGCGAACCACAATTTCCAGCTTCCGCCCATTTCTTCTACCCTGCTTAACTGTCCTTTGGCATCCACATGACCCTGTACAATATGTCCATCCAGGCGTCCATCTGCACGCACGCAGCGCTCCAGATTCACCATCGTTCCTGTTCCCCAGCTGCCTAATGTACTTCGATGCAGTGTTTCAGCAACGGCGGTTACCCGATGGGCTTCGGCCTGTACTTCCGTAACCGTAAGGCATACGCCGTCGTGGCTGATGCTTTGGTCCACGTGCAGTTCGTGACTGATGGCAGAGCGGATCAAAAAATCAAGGTTTGTGCCCTTGCTGTGCACTTCAGCCACCGTTCCCAGGGCTTCAATTATGCCGGTAAACATGGGGCAAAGTTCAGCGTTCCAACGCTACTTTGGCATAACCTGCAGCAGTTTGCACCCAATACAGGCCGGTCGGCATCTGTGCAACTTCCATCTCGAAGCTGTGTTCCTGCCCGTTCAACCTGTGTTCCATCATTATTTTACCTTCCGGATTGACCAGGCGCACAAATTCCAAAGGCTCTGATGCCTGAAGCTGCAGTTTGGTAATGCCTGATGAGATGGGATTTGGGTAAATCTGCAATTGGGGCAATTCCGCCAGTAACTCATTTGTACCGAGCGACCGAGGCATTACCATGGGATAAAAGAACTTGGCTATTTCGTCCAAAGCCTTGCGAAAGCTGGCATTGTTGTTGGCAGCGGACGGCCAGCCATGGCCTTCTTTTTCCAAGATCATGGAGTCGTAAAGAATGCCCTGCCTGCGGAGTTCGGGCAAAAGTTTTCCGGTTCCGCAAAGTTCCAGCACATTGGGCAGGCCCAGACCGGGTGCACAGTTGAAACTCACCGTGGCATCATCGCGGCTGTGGGCCATCCATACAGGCTCTTCAGAAGGCGAAACCCAGGCGGTTTTATGCAAAGCACCCGCAAGACTGAACAAGGCCGTAACATGAGACGCATAGCCCGAATTTCCTGCATCGCCCTCCAGGGTGCCGATGGCGTTTTTCAAAAGCAATTGTTCGGCGGCTGTAAGTTCATTCAGGCTGTCGATATAGGCGGTATGCAGCGCAGCCACAGCTCCGGCAGAATAACCACCAAGGAACACCTTGTCGGCATCTATGCTGAATGTATTGCTCCCAGCGGCGTCAGCGCGGAAGAACCGAATGGCACTTTTTATATCCGCCATAGCGCGCATGACCGTCTGCATCTGGTTGTCTTTGCTCTGCATGAATTGCAGCAAGGTTGAAAGTCGGTAATTCACCGACACCGCGGTATAACCCAAACGGGCAAAATGCTGACAGAAATCGCGGCAATCGTCAGAGGCTTTGTCGCCGGAAATGAAAGAACCTCCATGCACATAGAGCAACAAGGGTCTTCTGGTGGAGGTATCGCCGTGGGGTTGATACACATCTGCTTTGTGGGCAGCGTCCTGGAACACGCTGGAATAATTGATGGTTTCCACCAATACTGAATCAAAAACCGGCTTTTGGAAACGGTCCTGTTGTGCCTGCAAGGACTGAATTCCCAAGATGCAAAAGACTACTAAGAAGCGAAACATAGCTGACAAAACTACCCGAAAAAAGGAAAAATGCATGATGGCAGGCAAAAAAATGCACCTTATCCGCTGCCAGCCTGTCAGCAATGCAGGCATGGCAATATCTTTGCGCCGGCGCGAATAAGATGTTACCAGAAGAAGAACTGAACGAACAGCAAAGCTCCGGCGAACAGCCGGGTTCCGAAGAAACTCAAGAAACCAAACAGGAACAGGTTACTTCCGAACCAGGGATGGAAAGTCCGGAAATGAAAATCGCCGAACTGGAAGACCGCTACGTGCGCCTGTTTGCGGAATTCGACAATTTCAAGCGCCGTACGTCCAAAGAGCGCATCGAATTCATGCAGCAGGCCGGCAAAGACATCATCGTGAGCCTGCTTCCCGTACTTGACGACCTGGAGCGCGCCATCAAGGCCAGCGAAACCCAGAGCGACAAAGCATCAATCGAAGAAGGCGTGAAACTGGTACAGAAGAAATTTGCCAGTATTCTGGAAGGCCTGGGCCTGAAAGCCATCGAAGCCATCGGACAACCCCTGGATGTGGACCAGCACGAAGCCATCACCAAGGTACCGCCGCCAAGTCCCGATCTGGCAGGGAAGATTATTGACGAAGTTGAAAAAGGTTATACCCTGCATGGCAAGGTGATTCGATTCACCAAAGCTGTGGTTGGCGCATCATAAACACCCATGTCAAAAAGAGATTACTACGACGTCTTAGGCGTAGCCCGAAACGCTTCCGCAGAAGAAATAAAAAAAGCATATCGGAAGCTGGCCATCAAATACCATCCGGATAAAAACCCCGGCGACAAGGAAGCAGAAGACAATTTCAAAGAAGCTGCCGAGGCCTATGATGTGCTGAGCAACCCGGAGAAGAAACAACGCTACGACCAATTCGGCCATCAGGGCATGGGCGGCGGCTTCGGAGGCGGCGGAGGTGGTGGCTTCAGCATGGACGATATCTTCAGTCAGTTTGGAGACATTTTCGGCGACAACGACATGTTCGGCTCCTTCTTCGGAGGAGGCGGACGGCGCGGTTCTTCACGTCGTTCTGTAGGTTCCAACATACGCATCAAGCTGAAACTTACCCTTGCAGAAATGCGCAGCGGCGTGGAGAAGAAGGTGCGCTACCGCCGCATGGTGGAAAGCAAGGAAACCGAGTGGAGCGACTGCAAAACCTGCGGTGGAACCGGCGCCGTGCGTCGCGTAACCAATACCTTCCTCGGCCAGATGGCCACCAGCAGCACCTGTCCGGAATGCAATGGACTGGGCCGCAGCATCAAAAGCAAAGCCAAAGGCGCCAATGAATACGGACTGGTTCCGGAAGATCAGGAAACCAGCATCCGCATACCAGGCGGTGTGGCCAACGGAATGCAGTTGTCGGTGAGCGGCAAAGGCAACGACGGCCCCGGCGGTGGTGTTCCCGGAGATTTGATTGTGTTGATTGAAGAAGTAGAACACGAAGAACTCACCCGCGATGGCAACCACGTTATCTACCAGCTGTGGCTGAGCTTCCCCGAGGCCGCGCTGGGCGCCAGCACCGAGGTGCCCACCCTGGAAGGGAAAGCCAAAATCAAGATAGACCCCGGAACCCAGGCCGGCAAAGTGTTGCGCCTGAAAGGCAAAGGTTTCCCGGACATCAATGGCTACGGCACCGGCGACCAATTGATTTACGTGAACGTTTGGGTGCCCAATAAACTGAATCAGGAAGAAAAAGAGTTGCTGCACAAACTGCAGCAGAGCAAGCATTTCCAGCCCGACCCCGGGAAGGAAGAAAAAGGCTTTTTCGACCGGATGAAAGATTTATTCTGACCCTCATAGTGTTGGAAATCAAGGGCAATGCTGATACAATCCTCAGGCTGCGTACAGCGCAGGTCTAACTTTGCACACGCTTAATTCGCTTTCATGATTCAAACAGACATCTTGATTATCGGCGCAGGCCCTGTAGGTCTGTTCACGGTATTCGAAGCAGGACTGCTGAAGTTGCGCTGCCATATTATAGATTCTCTGGCTGTTCCCGGAGGACAACTGGCGGAGATTTATCCGAAGAAACCCATTTACGATATCCCAGGATTTCCGGAGGTTCTGGCCGGCGACCTGGTAGACAACCTGATGAAGCAAATCGAACCCTTCAAGCCCGGGTTCACTTTGGCGGAACGCGCCGAAACGCTGGAACAGGATGCAGAGGGCCAATGGCTGGTCACTACCGACAAAGGCACGATTCACCGTGCACCCGTGGTGGCCATTGCAGGCGGCCTGGGTTGCTTCGAACCCCGCAAACCGCCCATTGCCAACATTGCCGATTTCGAAGGAAAAGGCGTGGAATATCTGGTGAAGGAACCCGAGCAGTTCAGAAATAAGCGCATCATCATCTCCGGAGGTGGAGACAGCGCCCTGGACTGGACCATCTTTTTGTCAGAAGTGGCTTCCGAAGTGGCCCTTATCCACCGCCGCACCGAGTTCCGCGGGCACCCGGACAGCGTGCAGAAGGTGCTGGATCTGGCGGCTGCCGGTCGCATCAGCTTATATACCAATGCTGAAGTTACAGGTTTGCGCGGAACCCCAGCATTGGAGGCGGTTGAATTGACCCAAAAAGATCAGGAAAACCGCTGGCTGGAAGCCGATTATTTCCTGCCGCTGTTTGGTTTGACACCCAAATTGGGCCCCATCGCGGATTGGGGTTTGACCATTGAAAACAACGCCATCCTGGTGGACACGGCAGATTACAGCACTGCACGTCCGGGCGTATATGCCATTGGCGATGTGAACACCTATCCGGGCAAGCTGAAGCTCATCCTCTGTGGTTTCCACGAAGCCACCCTGATGTGCCAGAGCGCGTTCAAACGCATCTATCCCGACAAGAAAAACGTGTTGAAATACACCACGGTGAACGGGGTGCAGGGCTTTTAAACGCCTTATTTATTCCATTTTACCGAGGAACCGAAACCGCGGCAGTTCCCCATCGCCTACGCTTACCATTTCCCCAAACATGGCAGCAGGCCTTACCCACAGCGTGCCTTCGGGAATATCGGGGGTGTCGTATAAAGGCCGATATACAACCATTGGCTCCAGGGTTTCGCTGTGCAGCGCATGGCCGATGACTTCGTATTCACGACCTTTATAATGCAGGTATCTCCCCTTCTGAAGCATCATACAAACATAAGTATAGTAAGAATTCTGGAAAGACGCTGCAATCAATTACTGATAACCATACCTAACCCTATTTGGAACGCTTCAAATCATAATAAAAGCCCACTTGCAGGAAATCTCTACCTATCTCGTCATTGATGCGGTAATCAAACTGATGAAGATAGCCCACTTGCAGCATGGTTAAGTCGTTTAACTTCCAGCCCAAGCCGCAGGAAACTCGGTTGCGTTCAAAATATGGTTCACGGTCGGTAAAGAAGATTTCATTGTGAAACGAAAATTGCAGCGGTCTGCTGTCGTTCAATTCCTTACCAAAAGGAAATATGAGTCCGAAGCGATAGCGAAACCGATTGCGATACCCATTGCTTGTGAAGCGGAATTCCATACGGTATCGCTGTTCCAGCTTCAGCCTGCCGAATGATTGGGAGCTTTGTATTTGCGGCCAGATGCGAAACTCGTCGTTGTTTTTTGGAACAATGAAATTACCGCCTTCAGCATAGGTCTGGTAACTTCCTCCGGCCAGGGTGAGGGCTGCCTGCTTATGCAAACGGTATTGCACGCCAAATTTATATTCATGGTAATGAAAGTGATCATAAAAAAGGAGGGAACGCAACTGTGCTTCACCAAATACAGACCAATGGGAATTGCAGGTGTACTTCATGTTGAGGATATTCCAAGATCCCAAACCAGCCTGCTGGGCATGCATTTTTTGCAATAGGGTTCCAAACAAAAAGCACAAGAAAATGAAACGTTGCATCTGTTTACAAAGATGAAA
>JBEDND010000016.1:0-4456 GCA_041170785.1 Bacteroidota bacterium
TGGATGTGTATCTGGCAGAGCTGAAAAAAGGTAAAAAGTTACGTCAGGTCAGGGTAACCGATGTTGCTACACCTCCTGCCGGAAAAGACGTGTTCTTCGGAGATTACATCTCTGTAGCAGCCGCAGGAAAGCAAATAGGCACCGCCTATACGGTGCTTCGTGAACGCGTGGCCACCGTAGAAACAAGGAATTTTCGCAGCAAAGACCTTTCTGCCCGGGAAGCATTTATTCCCAAGCCTTACCTCGATGTGTATATGGAAAAGCGGAGCGAGCACTTCTACATTCATTATGCTTACCCCGGCGTGAAAACTTTTTCACTCCGTTTGTACCGCATGAATGAATTGGTGTATTCCCAGGGATTCAACAAACCCTTCGCCCCAGAAGGCGATATCAAGCTGCCAAGAAGCCGTTTTCGCAGTGGATTGTACGAGGCCGTGATGGAATCAAACCTCGGAAAAGTGAGCACGCGTTTTTATCTGGATTAATGGCTTGAATCAATCTTTGCATTTTTGTTGCACTCGGCCTTATTTTGCGCACCTTTAGCGATATGGCTGTAATTACCAAGCTGCGCAATTCCGGATGGGTGGTGATCGTTGTGATCGTAGCCCTTATTCTGTTTGTTGTAAGCGATCTATTAACCAGTGCAGGCGGCAACTCCGGTCCCGCCGACAACTCCGTGGCCGTAATGAACGGCGTGAAAGTCAACATTGAAGAGTTCAACCAGTTGAACGAAACCAATGAGAAGAACTACATGCAAAACACCGGTCAGAAGGAGTTAAACGATCAAATCCGTGAATACATCCGCGGTGTAACATGGGGTCAACTCGTGGAAAAGTACGTTACGGAGGAAGAATACCGTCGCGCAGGCTTCACCATTGGCGAAGACGAATGGGTGGAACTCCTGCTCGGAAAAAATCCGCACCAGCTCGTGAAGCAGTACTTCACAGACGAAAAGGGCGTTTTTTCTCCCAAAACCGTTCGCGATTTCCTCAACAACCAATATCAAAGTTCACCCTTGGCTCAGGAGTTCGTAAACAACCTGAAGAAGCAAATCGAAACAGAGGTGCTGCGCGAACGCTACCTGAACTACATCAGCAAGTGTAACTACTATTCTAAAGCCTACCTGAAGCAAGATTACATCAACAGCAACAGAACGGTGAATGGAAAGGTGGTTTCCCTGAATCTGAATTCCATTGCCGATAAGGACATTAAAATTACGGATGAAGATCTGGAAGCCTACCTGCGTGAACACAAGGAGGAATACAAACAGGAGGAATCACGCGATCTGGATTACGTGGTTTGGGACATCAACCCTACTCGTGCAGATACCGCTGAAAACCTGCGCGCGGCACTCACCGTTGCCGACAACTTCCGTTCGAATAAACCCGATACCAATGATAGCCGCGTGGAAAACCGTTGGGTTCAACCCGGTTCGCTTCCTGCGGCTGTTGAAAATATGGCCATTGCTGCGCCAATAGGCGAAGTGGTAGGCCCGATGTATGCAGATGGCGCGTTCTACGTGTATGTGAAGGTGGATCAAAAAGCCGATTCCATGACGCGGTACAACGTAGCACAAATTACCTTGTCGCCCAACGCTGCAAATATTCCTGATTCTGCTGCTGCACAAAAGCTGGCCGCTGAGGTATTGGGCAAAGCCCGAGCCGGCGAAGATTTTGCCAAACTCGCCGCCAACAACAGCACGGATTATGCTACTTCTTCCAATGGAGGTAATCTGGGTTGGAGGTCCTCGGGCGAAATTGCTACGCAATATGGTCCTGCGTTTGAAAAAGCTGCTGCTTCACTTGGCGCCGGAGCAATCACCCTGGTGCGTGGAATGAACGGCGCATGGCACGTCATCAAGGCATTATCAGCGCCGAACAACCAGGTGTATAAGTTCGCTTCCACCAAACAGGACATCACCCCCGGAAGCCGCACCATTGACAGCGTGTCTAACATCAGCAACCAATTCCGCTCAGCGCTGAATGAGTCTGATCCTAAATCCTTCGAGAAACAAATAGAAAAGCAGAACCTGAATCCACGTGTGGCCAAAGATCTGAAACCCGGAGACCGCGGGATCCCCGGTGCCGAATCAGCCTCCGATGTGATTCGCTGGGCTTTTGATGCGGAAACAGAAGAAGGTGCCATTTCTCCGGTGTTCAATAGCGGCAGCCGCCAAATTGTGGTGCGCCTCACTACCCTCAAGAAGGAAGGTTACGCCCGTGTGAAAGACATTCGCGAACGCATCGAACCTTTAGTCCGCAATGAAAAGAAAGGTGAAAAGCTGAAAGAAAAGATGGAAGCAGCCATGAAAGGTGTGAAAAGCATGGAAGAATTGGCCATCAAGCTGCAAACCATTGCCCAGCCAATTGAAAACCAAAATTTCTCCAACGGTTCATTGCCATTTGTAGGTGCAGATATGCGCATCATAGGCGCGATCTTCGGTTTGAAGGAAAAAGTGATGAGTCAGCCCATCATCGGCGCGAACGGAGTGAGCGTGATCATGATTGATAAAGTGAACAATGTGGAAGCCCCCAAAACCGGACTCGAAAGTCGCCGCATCATGCTGGACATGCAAAACTCCTCGCAACAAATCGAAGGTAAAATTACCGATGCCATGCGCAAACTTGCAGGCATTAAGGATTACCGCTATAAGTTCTTTTAATCAAAGCATAGCTAAATAAAAAAGCCGCTCCACAATCATGGAGCGGCTTTTTTTATGGGCAATTACGCAGGTGTATATCAACCCTGTTCCGGGCGCATTTGAGGGAAGAACAATACTTCCTGAATGCTCTGCTGATTGGTGAGCAACATGGCCAGACGATCGATGCCAATGCCAAGTCCGGCGGTTGGAGGCATACCGTATTCGAGTGCCCTCAGGAAATCGTGATCCATAGCCATGGCCTCTTCATCGCCGCGCGCCGCTAGCTTCAGCTGTTCTTCAAACCGTTCAAATTGATCCATGGGGTCGTTCAGCTCGGTATAGGCATTGGCCAGTTCCTTTCCGTTAACGTAAAGTTCAAAGCGCTCCACCAAACCGTTTTTCTCCCGGTGTTTTTTGGTAAGTGGGCTCAATTCAAGGGGATAGTCCAGGATAAAGGTCGGCTGAATTAGATTCTTCTCTACTTTTTCGCTGAACAGTTCGTCGATGATTTTGCCGGCACCCATTTTCGGATCTACTTCCACACCCAGTTTTCTTGCGGTGTCGCGCAGAGCCACCTCATCCATGCCGCTGATGTCAACGCCGGCATATTCCAGGATGGCATCGTGCATCGTTATGCGGCGGAAGGGGCGCTGAAAAGAGATTTCATGCACCCCGCAGGTCACCGTGCTGCTGCCATTCACGTCAATGGCGGCTTTCTCAAGCATCTCTTCCGTAAAATCCATCATCCAGTGGTAGTCTTTGTAGGCTACATAGATTTCAAGTCCGGTAAACTCGGGATTATGCGTGCGGTCAATGCCTTCATTCCTGAAGTTCTTGGCAAATTCATAAACGCCGTCAAAGCCGCCCACAATCAAGCGTTTCAGGTACAATTCATTGGCAATGCGCAGGTACAAAGGGATATCGAGGGCGTTGTGGTGCGTGGCAAAAGGACGGGCTGCAGCTCCGCCATGCACGGGTTGCAGGATGGGCGTTTCCACTTCCAGGTAACCTTTGCTGTTGAATAAATCGCGCAGGCTTTGGATGATACGGCTGCGCTTGATGAAGGTTTCCCTGATGCCCGGATTCACCACCAGATCCACATAACGCATGCGATGTCGGGCTTCCGGATCCGTAAATGCGTCGAAAACCACGCCGTCTTTCTCTTTGGGCAAGGGAAGTGGATTCAGGCATTTGCTCAACAGGCGCAGGCTGTGCACGTGCACCGACGTTTCACCTGTTTGTGTGGTGAAAACATGTCCCAGCACGCCGATGATGTCGCCAATGTCCATCAGCTTTTTGAATACCTCGTTGTAGAACGTTTTATCTTCCCCCGGACAAAGCTCATCGCGGTTGATGTACAGCTGCACCCTGCCGGTGGCATCCTGCAAATCGGCGAATGAAGCCTTGCCCATGATTCTGCGGGTCATCAGTCTTCCGGCCAGTGCCACGGCTTCAAAGCCGGATTTTCCCGGTGTGTAGTTGGCGTGTATGTGGGCGGCCGTACAGTTCACATCGAAGCCTTCTGCCGGAAACGGGTCAATGCCTAATTCACGAAGCCTGCCCAGCGATTGTCTGCGCAGCAGTTGTTGTTCATTCAGTTCCATGGAAATTCCCGCAAATATACTGTCAGGAGCAGGGCTGTTGCGGCTTGCACCGCGGGGATTGGTATATTTGGCTAAATTCGTACATCGATGCGCAGGCGCTTGCTGCTTTCTCTTTTGTGTTTGAACCTTTTTGCGATGCTCAAGGCGCAGGGCGTTTTCATGCCCAACAAAGGGCAATGGCAGGGTGATTACGCGTTTCATGCCGGAATCA
>JBEDND010000017.1:0-6852 GCA_041170785.1 Bacteroidota bacterium
ATTCTAAAGATAAATAAAAAACAATAATCAGGCTGTTTCAACTTTGCTGCGTCGTTAAACAACCACGTATGCAACGCATTACAGTAGCCAAAGGAGACGGGATTGGTCCTGAAATCATGGACGCAACCCTGTCCATCATCAAAGCCGCAGGGGCACAAATTGAAGTTGATGAAATTGAAGTAGGGGAGCAGGTGTACCTGTCGGGCAATACCTCCGGTATTTCCAATGAATCATGGGACATCATCCGGAAAAACAAGATTTTCCTGAAGGCGCCCATCACCACACCTCAGGGCGGAGGCTACAAGAGCCTGAACGTGACTACACGTAAGTTTCTGGGCTTGTACGCCAACATCAGGCCTTGTTTCAGCATGCATCCTTATGTGAACACCAAGCATCCAAACATGGACATCGTGATTGTGCGGGAAAACGAAGAGGATTTGTACGCCGGCATCGAGCACCAGCAAACCGATGAAGTGGTGCAATGCCTGAAGCTCATCAGCAGACCCGGCTGCGAAAAAATCGTGCGCTACGCTTTTGAATACGCCCGTCAGTATGGAAGGAAGAAGGTAACCTGCTTCACCAAAGACAACATCATGAAACAAACCGACGGGCTGTTCCACCAAGTGTTTGATGAAATAGCCCAGGAATATCCGGACATCGAAAACGAGCACTGGATTATTGACATTGGCGCGGCAAAAATGGCCGATACGCCCGAGGCGTTTGATGTGATCGTGATGCCCAACCTGTATGGCGACGTGCTCAGCGATGTGGCAGCGCAGATTGCGGGTTCCGTGGGTCTGGCAGGTTCAGCCAACATTGGTGAGGAATGTGCCATGTTTGAAGCCATCCACGGATCGGCGCCGCGTCGTGCCGGTCAGAATATGGCCAACCCTTCCGGATTGTTGCAGGGTGCCATACAGATGTTGATCCACATCGGACAGGTGAAGGTTGCTGAAAAAGTGCAGAATGCCTGGCTGAAAACCATCGAAGATGGTATTCATACCTACGATATTTACAAAGAAGGCATCAGCACTCAGAAGGTGGGAACAAAGGAGTTTGCCGAAGCGGTGGTGGCCAATTTGGGCCAGAAGCCGGAGCGTTTGCAGGCGGTCAGCTATGCTGAAGACAAACACATCAGCCTGCCGAAATACGAGCGCAAACCTGCCAAAAATAAGGAATTGCAGGGCGTGGACCTTTTTGTGCACTGGAGGGGAACCAACGCCAATGAGCTGGCTGAACTGGTGCGTCGGATTGAACTAAACGACGTACGCCTCAGCATGATTACCAACCGAGGCATCAAGGTTTATCCCGATGGTTTCTCGGAAACCTTCTGTACCGATCACTGGCGTTGCAGGTTCAAACACAAAGATGGAAACAACATCACCAAAGAAGATATTTTAGAGCTGTTGCAGAAAGCGATACTGGCAGATATTGATGTGATTAAAACAGAGAACCTCTATGCCTTTGATGGCAAGCCGGCTTTCTCCTTGGGACAAGGACAATAAATGAAGCATTCAAGCAAATGAACGCTTTGAACGGAGCATAGAGGATCCGCTTTTAAAGTAAGTTTTTGTTGCCCGCGGAAATAAAAAGAGCCAGCCGAAAGGTTGGCTCTTTTTGTTTTGGTTTCGGGATTACCCTCCCTTCGGTCGGGTGTTCCCTTGTAATTTATGTCATGGTGAGGCCCTCGAACCATGAACGTGTGTGGTTTTCTCTAACACTTCGGGATTACCCTCCCTTCGGTCGGGTGTTCCCTTGTGGGGGAGGCTTCAAAGCATGGAAAAGCCAAGCTGCTGCGCAGCTTTGTATTTTTATGTCCACCGCGCTTTTAAAAGCAAGCTTTTATCGCTTGCGGACATAAAAAAACCGGCCTCTTGGCCGGCTTTTCCATGCTTTGGCGGAGAGAGAGGGATTCGAACCCCCGGAGGTTTCACCCTCAACGGTTTTCAAGACCGCCGCATTCGACCGCTCTGCCATCTCTCCAGATTGAAATACCCCGCGGTTGCGTTTGGGAGTGCAAAAGTAATTGGTTTTTCGGTTTTTCGGAAGCCCCTCTGAAGATTGTGTATGATGTAGCACTTGAAGGTCTCGTGTATTCTGAGCAATCAAACTTGGCTGCTATTGCAGTTAAGCGAATCAAATCGCGAATTTCAATTGGTACGGAAGGTTCCGTGTGTCAGTGCTTCATTACTTTTTCTGATGATATTCCCCGTCGATAATTCAATTTTTTCACGATCCCGGAACAGGCTAATGCATCCTGAGGCATTTACTTCTCGGTCTGCCCTTGAAATATTCAGTCATTGCAACTAATACCTAAAGTCATATTTCTGGTTAAATAATGAAAGAAATGAACAAGTAAAGTTTATTATTGAATGAATAGAAATCATTCAGTATGAAGAAAAACAACGTAATGAATGCAGTTTCCTTGGTGGTTTTGCTTTTGATGGGCTTTACCAGCTGTAAAGAAAATCCGGAAACATTTGCCATTCACACACCCATCTCACCGGGTAGTTCGGAACGTGTTACCTACAGGCTCAACAAATTAACCGGAAGTGTTGATCAGGTGAAATTGTTCACCAGGGTATCAACTATTGACAGCAGCGGTAATGTTACAAGTATGGGCAGAGAAACATTGGCGAATACTTGGAACAGTCCGAGTTTCCCCATAGAACTTCAAAGTCCGGTGGGTGGATATGGTGCGAACCGTTTGGTTCAATATCGCTTTGAAGTAAAGGGGAACGACAAAACATACAATCATAGAGTAACTTTTGCAACTACTCCCTATCCCGTTGCCAATGCTGCCATTCCTGTCTATGTGGTGGGTGATCAAAACAAGGTTTTCAATATTGTTTTTATCCCCGATACGAGCATGACATCCAGACCCGATCTTTTTAAAAGTACCGTTGCTTCGCAAATAGACAGCACTTTTCACCAGGAAGATTGGATACGCAGGTTAAGAAATTCCTATAATTTCTTCATTAATCCTGTTTCTGCCATCGCCAGGGATTTTAATACCGGTATGCGACATGTTCCTCCTTCCAATGATGCGAACCTCAGTTTTGCGCAGGGCCGCTGTATCTTGCATTTTCATGACATCCGAGATCAGTCCGGTGCGGGGTATTTTTCGGCTGAGTATTATGTTCGGGGTACCATGTTGCACGAAAGTGGTCATGCACTTTACCGGTTATCAGACGAATACGACAATAGTACAACACTCAGGCAGACCGATCCCAATCCCAATATATGGGATGAGGAGGCCGATGCTGAAGCCGCGGCACCCAGCTATGGTAAATCCTCAGCAGATGTACGGCAATTGGGTACACAGGATTGGTATAGGCTCTGTAATAATTCTTGTCCAATGCGCAGCAGCGGTCCGCCAATAAATCACCATGATAACCCCTGTAAAACCAGGATTTTATATACCCTTTTGCAGCGTGCCGGTAATTGAACAAGCTACTTGAAAATCATCAAATTAAAGCTATGAAAAACGCTCAAACAATTATCTTCATTCTCATGGGTTCGCTGATTCTTGCTGCTTGTCAAAAGAAGCAACCATCAAGACTGGATTTAGAAATGGAAAAGGCGCTCCCCGAGCTGGAAAGGAAAGCAGGCCAGTTCGACCCATCGCTTGCCATCAAACCGGGCTTGGCTCACCGTGCCGTTTCGGTGAAGCAGAATCCCGATGGAACTTATCAGATCATTTCAATAGGCGAATTGCGGAAGGGTGTTTTACCTTATGGCATTGATAAAGAAGTGAATAAAAAGAACCTTGGATTTACCGTGCGTTGGATGGGAGATGGCGGCAAATATCTTGGTTCATATACCATCGAACATCCACTTAATTCGCGCAGTTGTGAAGATGGAACTTCAAAAGTCCGAAGGTCTGCCCTCAATCAGTTTGAAGTGCTCATTCCCGCTGATCAGAACATCCGGATGATTGAACTGGGTGAAAATGGGAATTCGTTTTCACGTTTGGCTGTGAAAATAGACAGGCCGATAAAATAAAGTAGAAGGCACTTGCGAAATTGAACAAGGTTTGTTCTTTGGTGAAGCAGACCGGTTTAGATTATTAAAAGTATATAGAACCTGGAACATAAAGCGTAGTTCCTTCCGAATTGTCATTGCTTAGCCCATCAACTTCCGAATCACCACCTTCTGCAACTCGCGCCACAAGATGAGCCGCGTGATGCTCTGCGACCAAGGCTCGTCGGCTAATGCAGCTTCGCGCACTTTCTGCTCGCTTACGTCAATGCGGTACAGCAGCTCCTGCAACTTGCCGCTGCTGCGCCCTGTTTCCCTCGCTACGATCGGCTCCAGTTGGGCAAACAACTCTTCATAGGCCGTTGCTGTGGTTCCGGAGAAGTCAATGTCAAACCCGTACATGGCAAAGTCTTTCTGTACCTGCTCCGCACAGGCCTGAATATATTCGGCTTTGTTGAACCAGGGCTTTAAATCCTGTTCGCAAAGTCTGGGCAGGTTTACGGACATATCCTGAAATGCAGGGTAAAGCTACGCTTTTTTAAGATTGCTGTCGATGGAAATTACATGGCTCTGCCGGGTTCATTCCTTCCGCAACCATCCCAGAATCAGGCGGTTTTTGATTTCCCAGCGACCGTCTTTTTGTGAGAGGCCATAGGTTTCCCGCGAATGGCCGCCGGGTCCGGTATTCTGCTGGATGATTTCGATTTCATCGGTGCCCACTTTCGACACAATGGACACATGTCCGAAGCGATTGAAGGTGGTTCCGTTATAGATCAGCAGGTCGTCCACTTTTGGTTTGGAACGGCTTGGGTTGCGGTATTGCGTCAATGCGCGGCGTGTGTTTTTTGCACCGTCGGGCAGGCTGGTATTGAAGAAGTCTTTTGCATGTCCATAGCTGTCGGGCATCTTGTGTTTCAGGTATTGGTAGTAATAGCGCTTCACAAACTCCACGCATTGATACTTCAATCCCAGGTTGTATCCGTCTTTGGCGATGTTTCTCCCCGAGACATTCCCGCCCGAACCGTTGTAATACACATAAACGCCGTTCAGGCTGTCTAATTTTTGACCAATCTTGCGGCTTTTTCGCGGCTGGCATTGGGGGAAGAGGAACAACAGCGTCAGGCAGGGGAGCAGGTACTTCATGAAACGATACAAGGTATTAAACTTAGATGTCAAATATCATTAATAGAGGCTTCATTTCGGTAATGTTTGCCAATTCTTGTCCTGATGGCACAGGCACTGCTTTCGTGAATCAGCCGAAACTCAACAATGCGCTGCGCTTCATCCGGTTTATGGAATAACAAATCTATTCAGGTCTATGGTTTTACCATTGTTGTCAACAATGTACACGAAATACATTCCCCGGTTAAGCCATTGATTTACATCAATAATTTGCAATTCTTGGTTGATAGCGCTCTTAAAAATTGTCGCACCGGTGGTATTGGTGATATGAAGCGTGCAACTGTAAGTCCCCCGTTTTTCGAACCGACTATAAGTTGGAATTCAAAGGTGGTTGTTTGCTTTTAGATATTCAATAGGACTTAGGTTGTTGAGTGATTGATGTGGGTGATGTTGGTTGTAATCCTGTTGAAACTGCCAGGTGAGGTCTCGTAGTTCCTCAATAGAGGCAAACAGGTAAGCATCGAGGATGTCTTCACGATAGTTCCGGTTGAAGCGTTCTACAAAGCCATTTTGCATGGGTTTTCCAGGTTTGATGTAACGGATTTTAATGTTGTGCTTTTCGCAGAAGTCGGTGTAAATGGCAGATAGAAACTCAGGGCCATTGTCTGAGCGCAGTTCCGCAGGACGACCGCGATCGTGAAAGATCCTTTCCAGTGTGCGGCAGACGCTGATCCCGGAGTGCGAATAATCTACTTCCATGGCCAGTGCCTGACGGTTGTAATCATCGATAATGTTCAGGATACGAACTTTACGCCCGTTCATCAATGTGTCATGCATAAAATCCAAGCTCCAGGTTTGATTTGGATTCGGCGCTTGCTCCAACGCGCTCCCTACGCGTTGGGGTAAGCGGCGCCTATGCTTTCTCCTAAGGTTCAGGTTCATCAGATTATACACCCGTTTTACGCGCTTGTGGTTCCAGATGTGGCCCTCATTGCGCAGGCGTTTAAAGTAATATGTAAAGCCTCTGGTAGGCTTCTTTTCTGCCAGGTTACTCAGCGCTTCAATGACCGCGCTGTCGTCCTTTTTCGAGCGGTAATAGAAGACTGATTTCCTTATCCCGGTTGCTTTGCAGGCTCTGCTGACACTTACCTGATGGGACTGCTGCAGGTAAGCCACTAACTCACGACGGGCAGCAGGCCTTACCACTTTTTTGACAGCACATCCTTGAGCATCTTGTTGTCAAGGGCCAGTTCGGCGTACATGTGCTTCAATTTGCGGTTCTCCTCTTCCAGCTCTTTGAGCAGGCGCAACTGCTCACCATCCATGCCCGAGTACTTCTTTTTCCAGTTGTACAGGGTCTGGGGATTGATGCCCAGTTCACGGCTGATGTCGGCTACCGAGCGGCCATTTTCGGCTTCTTTGATGGCCTTTACGATTTGTGTTTCTGTGAATTTGGTCTTTTTCATGTTCGTGGTTCTAAGTTAGGTCTTTTGCCAACTTATAACCAGTCCGATTTTCGGGGGGACTTACAGTCTTTTTCAGGCTTGCTTGTAACGGTTTCGGGCTTGGCGAAGGTGGCGATTTTCACCACAAATATTGATGAGGAGAACCAAACTTTGATTAACCACAAATGTGTCTGCGGAGCACTGAACCGACACTTTTGCCAAACCCGTTTTATGCGTTCGCCCTTCTTTCTCGGTCATTGTTTGTCTGTCTATTGTCGTGTTGTTGTGCGTTGGCTTGGTAGCT
>JBEDND010000018.1:0-8537 GCA_041170785.1 Bacteroidota bacterium
CGAACAACTGGTAAATCTGGGCTTGTTGAAGTTAGAGGATGTGAAGAACCAAAATCCGGCGCAGCCGCTTTACAAGAAATACTTCATGCACGGACTGGGTCACCACCTGGGCATCGATGTACACGACATCATGAACCGCTACGCCAAGCTGGAAGTGGGAAATGTGCTTACCGTAGAACCCGGCATTTACATCCCGGAATGGGGCATTGGCGTGCGCATTGAAAACGACGTGGTGATCAGGGAAAACGGCATCGAAGACCTGATGGCCGATATTCCGAGGGAAGTCGAAGAAATTGAATCGCTGATGAATCGCTGAGCGGGTTCAATAGAACCACTCTTCGGATTTTTTCATGTTCTGCAAGCTGAAGGTATAGGTGAAGGTAATATTCACAAACCCGCCTTTGTAAATCATGTCGAACGTGCGGTTTCTGGCTGTTCCCGTGATGTCAGAATCCCTTCCGAAGGTTTGGAAGTAGTTCAGACCGAAGGAGTAGGTGTTCTTGCTTTCTGTCGCACCGCCGAGTTCCAGGCCCAGGAAAAACATGGGATAGCCCGAGGCTGCGCGTTTTCGGTGATGCGGAATGTTCCCGGAACCCCGTTGGTGCGCACCGCTGAATCAGATCCGTCCAGCCTGAACGCATAGGCCAGACCAAAATTTTCACGGATGAAGTTCAGCTCGTTGAAGCGTTGTTTGAAGGAAATGCCCACCGGAATATGCAGGGTAGTGATGCTGCGGTTGATGTAAGGATTCAGACTGAAAGTATCGTTCGAAATGCGGTAGCCCTTTTGCACAATCTGTAAGCTGCCCATCAAGGCACTATTTGCTGAAAGTCCGTATTCCCAGGCAAGTCCGGCGCTGATTCCTGTTTTGTTTCTCCTGGAGAAATTGCGCGGTAGTGTATCAATGGGATTGGCCCTGGAAATATTGGCTCCACCGGTAATGCCTACACGAAAACCCTGCTGGGCTGATGCGGCTTCCATACAGAACAAGGCCGCTGCTGTGAAAAGTAATTTTTTAAACATTCCCGCTTCAAAGTTAAGCGTGTAACGCGGAAAGCTACTTTTGCGTTACCAATGGATGCAGAATTTTTCACCGCGCTTGGCCGTCATTTCCAGATCTTAAAAACTACCGATGCAGGGCAGGAACTGCTGCAGGAAGCAGAAATCCGCAATCCCTGGTTTACCCGAGCCGAGCTGGATTACTCTTTGGATGCGTGGGTGAAGGCCTTGCAACCGGAAGCTGTAAACACATGGCTGCACGACCTAAGAACGGCACAAAATCCGAAGAAGGTTGGAATCCTGATGGCGGGAAACATTCCGATGGTAGGGCTGCATGATTTACTTTGTGTGCTTGCCTCCGGACATCATGCGCTGGTGAAATTGTCGTCGGACGATCAGGTGTTGATGCGCGAAGTGTTGCGCTTTGCCCGTGAATATGGATTACCCTCAGCGCAATCGCTCACAGAAGTTGAGCAACTAAAAGAAGTAGAGGCAGCCATCGCCACGGGAAGCAACAATTCCGCGCGCTATTTCAAACAGTATTTCGGTCATCTGCCGCACACCATCCGTAAGAACCGAAATTCTGTGGCATTCATTGCTCCGAATGAGCCTGAGCAGACGTTCCCATTACTGGCCGATGATGTGTTTCACTACTTCGGCTTGGGTTGCCGGAATGTAACGCACTTACTGTTTCCCAAAGGCTTTGATCCACGAAGCATCTTTCCATATTTAGAACCCTGGGCACACATCATCAACCACAACAAATACGCTAACAATTACCATTACCATAAAGCCATTCTGCTGATGAACCTGGATGTGCACCTGGATAATGGTTTTGTGCTTCTGAAGGAAGACGAGAAATTATACAGTCCGGTGGGGATGCTACATTATTCGTTTTATGACGATGAAGCAAGTGTGGGTCAATATATTCAAAAGCATCGAGACGAAATACAATGCATGGTGGGCCATGCTGATTTTTGTGATACCCTGCCCGGAGCTACGCAACGTCCCGGACTTACGGATTACGCCGATGGCGTGAACACGATGGATTGGCTGATGCAGCTGGGCTAAACCCTGAATCAGTTATAAAACCTCACGAAGCAGCCGAACCACAGCGGCAGCCATGCTGTTTTTACAATCCAAAAGGGGATTGATTTCTGTGATTTCAAATGTGGCTGTTTTGGGATGTGGAAATAAAGTTCGGAACAGATATGACGCATGGGTCAAGGTTAATCCGCCATCTACCGGAGTTCCGGTACCTGTTGAAACAGAAGTATCTAAAGAATCGACGTCAAAAGAAACATACCATTGATCACAGGCCGATAAATGCTCCATGGCTTCCTGTAACACTGTTTCAATACCGCTTTTCAGCACTTCTTCAGCATAAAAAATACGGATGCCAAGCTGCTTGGCCAGTTCAAGTTCTTCTGTTTCATAATCCCGGATGCCAATAAACACCACATCTTGCGGGCGTACTTTTCCATCTACCTGATGACTTCCCAGGGTGCGCAATTGATTCCAGAGCATGAGTGTTTCTTCATCCGGATTGTTTTTTTGCGGGGAGCTGAATGTTGCCGGAATATGCAGCAGTGCATGCACCGCCATGCCGTGGATGTTTCCGGAAGGGGTAGTGCACGGATTGTGTAAATCCAGGTGCGCATCAATCCAAATCAATCCAACACGTTTTTCCGGATCATGATTTTTTAAACCGGATAAAGCGCCAACTGCGTTGCTGTGGTCGCCGGAGAACAAGAGCGGGAAATCGGCATCATTCAGCACATCTTCCACATAGGATGCCAGCATGCCTTGAGCCACGGTGAGGTGGTCAATATTGCGCGCAAAAGGGAAGGGGCTGTTTGCTTGGAACTGGTGATTCAGGTCGGGAACCAATACCCTGCTCAAATCTTCAAGGACGGTAAATCCCTCTTGCCTGGCTTGCAGCATAACGGCCTGAGGACCCAGCGATGCGCCCCGTTTTCCGGCTCCGTTTTCTGATGGTGCTTCAACGACTTTGATGGTACGCATGGTTTGGAGGATTTATGGCAAAGATACCAAACTTCGCGAAGTAGGCTTGAAAACCTGTAATGGTGCATTGGGGAAAACCACCTTTACAGGCTGCTTGGTAAGAGTTTGTTTTTAGTTATTTTCGCGACCTTATCCGTAAAGGTACTTAACTGAAATGAAGAATAAAGGAACCGTCATTGGCATCTCCGTCATCCTGGCCTTGGCCTGCGTGTACCAGCTGTCGTTCACCTGGGTGGTGCGCAGATTTGAGGACAAGGCGAAGCGGGCTGCCACCAAAAATGGAGTTTACAACCCAAAGGTGTACAACAACTATCTGGATTCGGTTGGCAGGACATCTATCTACAACATCGGCTTTGCGAAGTTTGATTATTTCGAATGCAAGCAGCGTGAAATCAACCTCGGTCTTGACCTCCGTGGCGGGATGAACGTGATCTTGGAAGTGGAGAAAAGCGAAATTATCCGCGGACTCGCCAACAACAAAGAAGATGCTGAATTGCTGAAATCACTGAAAGCTGCACAAGCAGAAATGGACAAGCAAAGCGGAGATTTTGTAGAACTGTTTGCCGCTGAATACAGCAAAGCCACTAATGGGAAGAAACTGGCAAATCTTTTTGCCAATACCGACAACAGGCAGTTCATCACCTTTACCAGTAGCGATGCCGAAGTGGTAAATTACATCAAGCGTGAAGCCGCAAGTGCTGTGGACCGTGTGTATAGTGTTATTGAAAAACGAATTAACCAGAGCAATGTAACACAACCTACCATCCAGCAACTGGACGGGGGTCGGATTTCGGTGGAATTGCCCGGTGTGGATAACCCAAAAAGGATGGAAGACCTGCTGGAGAAATCAGCCCGTCTGGAATTCTGGGAAACCTATGACAACAGCGAGAAGAATGGTTATCAGGCGCTCAAATACCTGAAAGCAGCCTACGAGGCTTCTGCAGATTTGGGTATGCCCAAAGATACCAGCGTCAAAAAAGACAGCGCCGCCCTTGCAGCGAAGAAAGATTCAAGCGCGTCTGTTGCTTCAAATGGTGCTGATTCAGCTTCCAAAAAGCGCAGCGATTCATTGGCGAAAGCAAAACAACAGAAAGAACAGAAGGCTGCTGAAAGCAAAATTTCCAACAGCCCGCTGATGAAGATCCTGCAACCCAATTCAGACCAGCAGGGTCGCGTTTATCCAGGTGCACGTCTGGCTTTGGCTACCAAAGAAAACCAAGCTAAGGTAATCGCCATGCTGGAACATCCCTTGGTGAAAAAGGCGCTTCCTTTTGACGTGAAGCTGGCTTGGGACGCAAAACCCATAGCAGAAGGTACTAATGTGTACGGATTGTATTTCCTCAAATACAACAAGTTGGGTAAACCCGCCATTTCCGGTGATCAAAACCTCATCAGCGATGCGTTTGCAAGCACCAGCCAAACCGGAGAAATCGAAATCAACATGCGCATGTATCCTGCTGCTGCCAACGAATGGGCGCAGGTTACCGGCGATAATAAAGACCGTTGTGTGGCCATCGTACTTGACGATAAAGTATATTCTGCCCCAACTGTGCAAGCCAAAATCACCGGAGGGCAAAGCCAGATTTCCGGCAGTTTTGACGTGAAAGAAGCTGAAGATTTGGCCAATGTGCTAAAGGCAGGTAAACTTCCTGCCCCCGCGCTCATTGTGGCCAGTGACGTAGTGGGCCCTTCTTTGGGTAAAGAAGCCATCCGCAACGGTTCGTGGTCACTCATCCTCGGTTTCCTGGCGGTAATCCTGTTTATGGTGCTCTATTACAACCGAGGCGGTATTATTTCCATCATCGCCGTGTTTGCAAACATTTTCCTGATTATGGGCGTGTTGTCTTCTTATGGTGCAGCGCTTACCCTGCCAGGTATGGCCGGTATCGTGCTTACCATTGGTATGGCAGTGGATGCCAACGTGTTGATTTACGAACGCATCAAAGATGAATTACGCGATGGTAAATCGCTAAGGTCAGCTGTAACCAACGGGTTTCAGGCAGCTTTGAGCGCCATTGTCGATTCAAACGTGACAACCTTGTTGGCAGGTATCATCCTGACCTTTACAGGTGCAGGACCAGCCTATGGATTTGCCATCATTCTGGTTATCGGTATTTTCAGTTCAATGTTTACTGCACTGCTTGTATCCAGAATGTTGATTGAAAATCGCCTGGCTAAAGGAAAAGAAATCAAATTCTCCTACAAGTACAGCGATAACGTGCTTAGCGGAAAAAACATTAATTTCATTGGAAACAGAAAAAAGTATTACATCATTTCAAGCTTGGTGATTGCTTCAGGTGTTGTCGCGTTTTTCATGAGGGGCGGCATTCCTACAGGCCTTGATTTCAAAGGTGGTTGGTCATTCCAAATCCAAACTAACGCTGAAAAGAATTACAGCGTAGCCGACCTGAAAAAGGCGCTTGATGACAACCTTAAAGAATCCAGTAATGAAGTGAAAACCATAGGCAACAACGGTCAGTACAAAATTGTGACCAGTTACCTGATCAACTCGAATATGAAGGAGGGCCGCGATTCAGTTGGAAACGCTGTGTTGAATGCCTTGAAAGGATTTGAACTGACCAAAACTGCAAATGGCGAAGGTCCCATTCTGGCCTCTAGTAAAGTAGGGCCTGCAATTGCCGCCAATACCAGAAACAAGAGCATTACGATGGTCTTGCTTGCCATCGTTGGTATTTTTCTGTACATCGTGTTCCGATTCCGCAACATAGCGTATGGTTTAGGTGCAACAGTAGCATTGATTCATGATGTGCTGATCGTACTTTCCTTCTTCGCCATTTTCCACGGCATATTGCCTTTCCCCATGGAAATTGATCAACACCTCATTGCGGCATTGCTTACACTGGTGGGTTATTCCATCAACGATACCGTGATCGTGTTTGACCGCATCAGGGAATATTTAAGAGAACACCGCACAGAAAAGAGCGAAAGCACCATCATCAATAATGCCATCAACCAAACACTGAATAGAACGGTTGTAACTGCTATGACCGTGTTTATGGTATTGATTGTACTCTTCCTTTTTGGCGGCGATGTGTTGAAAGGATTCTCTCTTGCACTGCTGATTGGCGTGATGGTTGGTACCTATTCATCCATCTGTATCGCTACTCCTATTGTTGTGGATTTCAGCGGTAAACGGAAGAAGAAATAAGCTTCCGCTTTAATAGATCATAACTGAAGGGCGGAGCGGAGGCTTCGCCCTTCTTTTTTCCATCAAGTTAAAAAACATGATTCAGTTAAATAAATCAAACAATCAATACGAATGGTCGGGAGTGTCACTTTCCGATCTTGCAGAAAGGTTCGGTACACCGCTATATGTTTATGATGCGGCAACCATAAGGCACCAATATCAAAAATTAACAGCAGCGTTTGAAGGTGTCAGATTGCGGCTGCATTATGCATGTAAAGCCAATTCCAACATCAATATTATGAAACTGTTGAAGGAACAGGGCGCCGGTTTGGATGCAGTATCCATTGAAGAAGTCCATTTGGGATTACATGCCGGATTTAAACCGGAAGACATCATCTACACGCCAAATTCTGTACATTTTGATGAAGTGAAGGCTGCGGTAGCATTAGGTGTATCCGTAAATATTGACAATCTGCGCATCCTTGAACAGTTTGGCGTGGAATACGGCAATTCATACCCTTGTTGTATCCGTATCAATCCGCACATTATGGCTGGTGGACATACACAAATTTCAGTTGGTCATATAGATTCTAAGTTCGGGATTTCCATCCATCAAATGCGCCATGTGCTCCGCTTGGTTGAATCATTACACATCCAGGTTGAAGGTTTGCACATGCATACCGGTAGCGACATATTGGATGCAGAGGTGTTTTTGCGTGGTGCAGAATTGTTGTTTGATGCGGCCTTGGAGTTTCCTGATTTGGAATTCCTCGATTTTGGAAGTGGATTTAAAGTTCCGTACAAAGAAGATGAAACCGTAACGGATATTGAAGAAACAGGGAGGAAGATAACAGAGGTGTTTCGCGCATTTTGTGCCAATTATGGAAAAGACCTGGAACTAAAATTTGAACCCGGCAAGTACCTGGTAAGTGAAGCAGGTGTGCTTCTGGTTCGCGCCAACGTGGTGAAACAAACTACTTCAACCGTTTTTGTAGGTGTAGATTCTGGACAAAACCACCTCATTCGTCCGATGTTCTATCAAGCCTACCATCGCATCCAGAATATAAGCAATCCCGATGGGGCCACCAGGCTGTATTCGGTGGTAGGCTATATCTGCGAAACAGATACGTTTGCCTATGACCGCAAGTTGCATGAGGTTAGGGAAGGAGATTTGCTATGTATGTTCAATGCCGGTGCTTATGGTTTTGCCATGTCCAATCAGTATAATTCACGATTCAGGCCGGCTGAGGTGCTTATAGATCAAGGAAAGGCACACTTAATAAGAAAAAGAGAAAGTATGGCTGACTTGCTGCGCAATCAGATTGTACTGGAATCATAAAGCACAAAAAAAGCCACATCTTGAGATGTGGCTTTTTTCATTTGTTAACTTTCTTTATTCCAACGTGAATGTGTTTTTCTGCTTCATGGTATCATCTGTCCAGAGCTCAACAGAATACTTACCTTTTTTAAATGCAGCTGCCGTAAAATAGAGCTTCACCTTTTGCTGTTCTCCATCAAACACGATGGTTTCTTTCAGGGAATACAAGGTGCTCTTGTCAGCAAGGCTTTTGTTGTCTTTGGTGAGGATTTCACCTTCAGGTCCAACAATTCTGATTTTCACTTCTTGCTCCACTGGTTGTTCAATCAAGGGATTCTGAATGATGTCAAACGTAATTTTCAGTCGGTCAATGGATTTCGATTTGAACGTTTCTTCTTGCTGCCCGTTTTTGTTTCTAATTCCGAAGGTTAATACCGGACCAAACTGCAGGGATTGACCTTTGGATATCTTATCCTTCATGGCTCTGTTTTCAGATTCCATTGATGCGCGGTCATTTTCGGCCTGGCGTACCGCCTGTTCTTTATCCAATTGAGCACGGAGCAACATGTCCTGCAGCTTCTTGATTTCGTCTGCCTTTGCGGCCAATTCGGTTTTGAACTTTTCAATTTGCTCCGGACTCATGTTGCCAATCGCCCTTTGCAGTTGCTTGATTTTAGAGAGATATGATGCCTCTTTGGCAGCCAGCGAAGCTGTCGAACCCTCGAGTTCCTGAATCTTGGCTGCAAGTCGTTGATTTTCTTCATGGGTGGAAATCATTTGTTCCAAAGAGTCGCGCATGTTGAGCAGTACACGCTGCAGGCTATCGCGAAGCGCAACTGCAGAGTCGCGCTCCTTGGAAGATTTGCTCAGTTTCTGATGCTGCATGTACAGGTAGGCGTTTCCTCCGAAACTGCCTGCCAGAAACACACCCAGCACCGCGGTTAATACATTACGGTTCATTTCTTAACGGGTAAGATGTGCAAACATAATCATTTTGTGATAATGACCATAAACTCATCTACTGATATTACTCATGTACTCCAACAA
>JBEDND010000019.1:0-17882 GCA_041170785.1 Bacteroidota bacterium
CAGATATACTGCTTGAAGCGATTCAAGGCGAACCAGTGGTGCTTTGTGAGTCGTTCATAGATGGAAGGGAATTCTCTTGTATTGTGGTGCAACCCGACGAAGGAGCACCTGTGGCGCTGCCGCCCACAGAAATCAGAAAAGGCAATGAAGTGTTTGATTACCGCAGCAAATACCTGCCGGGCCTGAGCCGGAAAATAACGCCCATAGATGTGCCAACGGATCAGCTGGAACACATCAGGAAGGCATGCACTGAGCTGTATCAGCGCTTTCATTTTGACGTGTATGCCCGAATTGACGGGTTTATCGGCAACGACGGACATATCTACCTGAATGATCCCAATACTACGTCAGGGATGATGCCTTCTTCTTTCTTTTTTCACCAGGCCGCAGAAATTGGGCTGAACCCTTCACAACTGCTCAGTTTCATCCTGCGTAGTTCTTTGGCCGCTTGCGCAGAACGCTGGATCGACGGCAGCAAACCACGTGCACTCATGCAGATGCTTGACAAGGCCCTGGAAGCTGCAGGAAGTCATACCGCTGAAAAACGCCGCATCGCCGTGCTTATGGGTGGTTACTCGTTTGAACGGCATATTTCTGTAGAAAGCGGACGGAATATTTACGAAAAGTTGAGCTCCTCGGCCGAATTTGAACCCATGCCGGTTTTTCTGGCCTCGGGCCCCGATCCTTTGGAAATGTATGCGCTGCCCATCAGCTCCATGCTCAAGGATAATGCTGATGACATCCGGGAAAAATTGAGACACCCGGAGATGCATCCGGCCCTGGCAGGCATCCGTGAGGCCTGTGCATCAATTACCAAAAAATATAATGCTGCCGGCGCGGTGTTTGAACCGGCCCGCATCAGCATGGAACAACTTGCGGCCAGGGTGGAAGGTGTATTCATTGCCCTGCATGGCAGGCCCGGAGAGGACGGCGTGATTCAGCAGCAGCTGGAGGCACATGGCCTCTATTACAACGGTTCCGGTGTGGACAGTTCACGCATCACCATCGACAAATACGCAACTAACGAATTGCTGATGAAGCACGGATTTTCTGTTGCCGCACACCGCATGATTCATCGGCAGGATTGGATGCAGCGCAAAGATGAACAGCTCGCCGCCTCCGCACAACTGCAATACCCGCTGATCGCCAAACCACACGACGATGGGTGCAGTGCAGCCGTGAAGAAAATAAAAGATGCCGCACAACTGGAAGCGTATGCGCAGCTGATGTTCCGCGAGGAAGATGCGCTGGATGCCACCGCTGTGAAGTTGCTCGGTTTGATGCCCCGGGAAGAATTCCCCCGGAAAGATGCATTTCTGGTGGAATCGCTGATTGACCGTGGCGATGCGCCGCTGTTTCTTGAAATTACCGGTGGAATGCTTACCCATGTGCAGCCCGATGGCAGTCTGCGGTACGAAGTGTTTGAGCCGAGCGAAACCCTGGCAGAACACGGTATCTTGTCGCTGGAAGAGAAATTCCTCGCCGGGCAAGGCCAAAATATCACTCCGGCGCGATATACAGGAGATGCGTCCGAAAATGCGCGCATTTCCGCAAGTGTGCGCCAAACACTTGAAGCCGCGGCGAGGGTGTTGAACATCAGTGGTTATTGCCGCATTGATGCTTTTGTGAAGGTGCATACGAACAAGCAGGTGGAAGTCGTTTTTATCGAAGTGAATTCACTTCCGGGCATGACTCCAGCAACCTGTATTTACCACCAGGCAGCCATGAATGGTTATAAGCCTTTTGAATTCATCAGGGAAATTCTCAACTTCGGACGAAATTATGCAAGCGGACATGCGCAGAAAATGGGGCATTAACCTGCTGCTCGGTGCAGCGTTTATTGGTGCCTTATTGGTGCTGCTTTTTCTTTGGCTGGGTTTTTACACCCGACATGGTGTGAAGGTAGAAGTACCGAACATCAAAGGGATGACGCTGGAAAAAGCAGTGGCCACATTGGAAGCATTTGACCTGCGCTTTGAAGTATCTGATACCATTTATGAAGAACGACTGAAACCCAATGCCGTTGCCGAACAGAATCCTGTGGCAGGCAGTGGTGTGAAACCCGGACGCATCATCTACCTGAAGGTAAATGCCTCAGGAAAGCCCATGGTAAACATGCCCAACCTGGTGGACAAGTCGTTTACCCTTTCCAAGGCGCTGCTCAAGAATTACGGCCTTGAATTGGGTGAAGTGACCTTCAAATACAATGAATACAGCCATAATCTGGTGATTCAGCAGTTTTACAAACGCGACAGCATTGCCCCCAACGTGCGTCTTGAAATAGGATCAGTGATTGATTTATGGGTTACCACCAATAAGAAGGAATTTGCCCCGGATTCGCTGTTTATGGATACCATCGTTTCACCCATGTTGCCCGAATTTTATTAACCTGTGATGTATCGTTTCTTTTTTGTGTTTTGTGCCTTGCTGCAGTTCAGCCAACTGAATGCTCAGGGCGTGGTGATTACTCCGGCCGGCGCCCCTGCCCGAATAGAGGTTTTGTCTCGCAGCGTCCTGCGTACCTGGGGAATCACCGATACTTTGTCGCTGCCATTCTTCGATGACTTTACCACCACCGAAGTGCTGCCCGATGCACGGCGCTGGTCGGGCAATCAGGTGTATGTAAACCGCACCTTTGTTGCCCATGCACCCAGCTTTGGTGTTGCAACTTTTGACCACCTGAATCCGGATGGCGCTCCCTGGTCGCCGTTGAATTTTGGATCTACCAGGGGCTGCGATACACTTAATTCTCAAGCCATCAACCTGAAGTTTTACAGAAACGGTGCCGTTAATGTTCCCTATAAAACTTCCGACAGTATTTACCTGAGCTTCTTCTACCTCTGCGGCGGCTTAGGCGATCGACCAGAATTGGATGACAGCCTGGTGCTGCAGTTTCTGCAAGCCGATGGCAACTGGGTGACCCAATGGAAACGCACCGGATTCAAACAGGAGGCGTTCATTCAAGCTTTGGTGCCTGTACTCGATCCTGCAAACTTTCACGAAGCTTTTCAGTTTCGCTTCATCAATTTCAGCAGGCCCGGTGGCAACCTGAATCATTGGCATCTGGATTACATCCGTATGGCCAGGGGAAGAAATTCCAGAGATACCGGCATCCGCGACGTGGCCATCAGCAGTCTTCCCGGAGGGCTGCTCGGCACCTACCACAGCATGCCGTACCGGCAGTTTCTGGCAAATACCGCAGCTCATGCAGATTCCATTCATGAATTAAATATTCGAAACAACAATGGCGTGGCGGTGCAAACGCAATATCAGTTCACCGCACGCAGCAATACAGGGCTGCAGCTGGCGCAAAGCCCGTTCATTGCCAACAACCGGAACGTACTGGCCCTTGCCGATACGACCGAACGTTTTAAATCGTTTCCACTCACCGGACTATCAGGCAGCGAACCCTGGGTGGATGTTGAATACCGCATCAATCCATTATCCAATGACCAAACCCCGGGTGAGTATAATGCACTTGGCGACAATAACAGAGTCACGCGTAGGCAGCGGTTCACGCCTTGGCTGGCCTATGATGATGGCAGCGCCGAAGGCGGCTTCGGACTGGATTATTCTTTTCTGGGAAATGTGCGCGGACAGGTAGCCATGCGCTTCAATCTGGACAGAGCCGATACGCTGCACGGAATTTCAACCTTCTTCAACCGCAGCAGGGAAGATGTGGGCAGCCGTCCGTTTACGCTCATGATCTGGAAACGCATTGCAGAACCTCCGGCCCTGAGCAATGTGGGCGACCAACTCTGGTACAGCACGTTCGTGGAACGTCCGCGCTATACGGACAGCATGCAGGAGTTTACTTATTACCTGTTTGATACGGCGCTGGCATTGCCCGCCGGGGATTTCTACATCGGATGGAGGCAGCAGGCGCCGTTCATCCTCAACATCGGTTACGACAACAACTTCCGCTTCGCGGGAAAAAATGTTGCCAACCCTTATGTGTTCTTTGACCTCTATGGGAAATGGGAACGCATGCCCGCGGATGTTTCAGGTGCGCCCATGATGCGTCCGTTGCTGGGCTCAAAAAGTCAATATACCTTTACTTCGCCAGAATGGGAAACACCGGCTGCGCAGGTATTTCCCAACCCTGTCTCCGGAAATGAGCTGCACATCAAAAGCGCCATTCATTTTCAACAATTCAGCTTGTTCGACATGCAGGGTCGATGCGCTGCTGTTGGACAGGTGGCGCACGGTTCGCTGATGTTGCCAGAACAGCTGCGCGCAGGAATGTATATTCTTCAGCTGCAGGGTAGTGGTGGCCGCCGCGTAAACCTCAGGATTCAAAAACAATAAACACAGATGGAAGACATATACGTACAGGAACTGAAACAGCGCATGGACCAGGGAGCAGACCTCATCATCATTGATGTGCGCGAACCCTGGGAATACGAAGAATTTAACATTGGTGCGGAAAACGTACCCTTGGGACAGCTGCCCGTGGCCATGATGGAATGGGAAGCATGGAAAGACCGTGAAATCATCGTGCATTGTAAAGCCGGTGGACGCAGTGCCATGGCAAAAGCATTGCTCACACAGCAGGGCTTCAGCTCCGTGCGTAACCTGCTTGGTGGCATGATGGAATGGCAGGCTACCTACGGTAGCTGAGCAACAGCATCTTCAGCTTATGAAACGCAGGCTGACTCTGCTTCCCCTCTTGCTGCTGTGTGGCTTTGCCGCCGTTGTGGTGTTGCTGCAAAGTCAATGCACGGGCAGCAGCAACCAGGATAGCGTTTCCTTGTTCCTCAACCACCACGACTCTGCCAAATATGTAGGCATGCAGACCTGTGCCGGCTGCCACCAGGATAAAGTGGACAGCTTCCTGCAAACGGGCATGGGCAGAAGTTTTGGCCTTGCAACGGCAGCACGCAGCGCGGCAGTATTTCACCAACAGGCGCCGGTGTACGATGCGTGGAACGACTTGTATTATTACCCTTTTCTTGAAGGAAATCAGCTTCGCCTGCGCGAATACCGCTTGAACGGGAAAGACACGGTATTCAGCCGCACCGAAACGCTGCATTACATCATTGGCTCCGGGCACCATACCAATTCCCACCTGATTGAACGCAACGGATATTTATTCCAAGCACCGCTCACATTTTATGTACAGGAGGGGAAATGGGATTTGCCTCCGGGATATGAACAAGGCAACAACATCCGTTTCAGCAGGAAGATTGACATGGAATGCATGAGTTGCCACAACGCCATGCCGCAAATGGTAGCGGGCAGCCAGAACCGGTTCAAACATATTCCTCAGGGCATTGACTGTGAACGCTGTCATGGCCCCGGCTCGGTTCATGTTGCCCAGAAAAAAGCAGGAATCCTGGTGGATACGCGTACCGCTACCGATTACAGTATTGTAAATCCCGCCAAGCTGCCCTGGTCGTTGCAAATAGATGTATGTCAGCGCTGCCACCTTCAGGGAAATAATGTGCTGCGCCCGGGCAAAAGCTTCGAGGATTTTCGACCCGGCATGCGCCTGTCGGATGTTTTTGAAGTGTATATGCCCAAGCATGAGGGTGGAGATTATTTCGTGATGGCCGGACATGCCGAACGCTTGCAACAAAGCGCCTGTTTCATCAAAAGCAATCAGGGTTCGGCCTTGGAGCGCTTCGACAGAAAGCTGAACTTTACCTGCATCACCTGCCACAATCCCCACGTGTCTGTGCGGCAAACCAATACCGCCCGTTTTAATCATGCCTGCGTGAACTGCCACAATACCAATGCAGGTAAGAAGGGATGTTCTGAAGAAGCCGCAACGCTTCAAAAACAGCAAAACAACTGCGTGGCCTGTCATATGCCGCCCAGCGATACACGCGACATCCCGCATGTTACCGTGCACGACCATTACATCCGGAAACCTTCCTCAGAAAAAAAAGGAAATCCGGTCATCACGGGATTGTACGCCGTAAACAACCCTAAGCCCGACGCAGCCATGCAAACCCGTGCTTACATCACCTGGTATGAGAAGTTTGAGCGCAACAATCTGTATGCTGAACGTGCCAAAAGCATGGTCGAACAACAGGATGTTTCGGTCCAGATTCACTTCCTCTATGCGACGGCACAATTTCCCAAATTGTTGCTTCGCGCGGCGGAAATGAAGCCCGATGCCTGTTCTGACGCCTGGACTGCCTACCGCATCGCGGTGGCGCATGACGAAACGGGAAATCTTACGCCCGCCCTCGACTGGTACGCACGTGCTGCAGCCCTGCAACCCGCACACCTCGATTTTCAGGCTGAATACGCGAAGGCTTTGCTGCGACTGAAGCAATACGACGACGCCGCGCAGCTGCTCGGCAATATTTTAAAGGAAGATCCGCAGCATGAACATGCCCTGGTAGCCATGGCCATGGTTCAGCTGGCCCGTCAAAGCGTTCCGGCTGCGCGCTCCGGATTGCTGAAGGTGCTGTCGCTGAACCCCGACAACATGCAAGCCCTGGAAAATCTTAGGAACCTATACCAGCAGGCCGGAGATCTGCCAAAGGCCACTGCGATGCAGCAGCGTATGGATGCGGTGCGTCAGCGGAAGCAGCAGTTTACCAACCGCGCATCACCGTCCACAGCACCAGGCAAATAACACCCAGTTCTGCCAGGTCATGGCCGGCGTGAATCAGGAATAATTTGAATGATTTGCGCTCAAACAGGTAATGTGTTCCGTAACTGGTAACCATGAGCGTGATGCACAGGAATACAGCAAAAATGCCCAGCGCACCTTTCCCTTCGCCAATCATGTGCGGTACCGCGGGAAGCAATAGTGCCATCCCGTAGGATTTCAGGAAGCCCATCAAAAAGGCACCGCTGAAAATCTTGCCCATGCCTTTGGTGAAATCCGGATGGGTAGGATCAATACCTGCTTCACGCATCCACAGGTTGCCCAGCGTTTTGGGGTTGTACCAAAGAGTTCCTACCACAAAAGTGGATAATGTGGCCAGCAGGATGGCCAGCCAATTGGGGTGTAGAAAGTCAATCATAACGTTCTTCTTAGCGAAAGCAAGTTACTCAATAGTTGCTATGCATTGCGTACCTTGATGTTGCGGTTGTCCTGAACGTAAAGTACGGTCAGGGCGGCACACAGCATCAAAAATCCGGCTATCACCAGCGCGTAAATGGCCTGGTTGCCGTACATGTATTTTACAATCGGGCCGCCAATGACCCCGTTGATGATTTGCGGGATGGTGATGAAGAAGTTAAAGATGCCCATGTAAATCCCCATTTTTCCGGCAGGAATGCTTCCGGCAAGGATGGCATAAGGCATGGCAAGGATGGAAGCCCAGGCCAAACCGATGCCGATCATGCTGTAAATCAGGTCGTATTGGTCGTTGGCAAAGTACATGGACAGCAAGCCGATGCCGCCGGCAAACAGGGAAAAGGCATGTGTGCTCTTTCTTCCGAAACGCCGGGCAATGGCCGGAAGGAACAGCGCATAAATGGCCGAAACGGCATTGTACACCCCGAAGATGATACCGGTCCAGGTGCCTGCCTCACGGAAACGGTCTGAACTGCTGTCTTCCAAAGGAAGGCGAAATACGTGATGGGCAATGGCCGGTGTGGTGAATACCCACATGCTGAACAGCGCAAACCAGCTGAAGAACTGAACCAGTCCCAACTGCCTCATGGTCTGCGGCATCTTGCGGAAGTCTGTGAATATTTGCCTCAACCCGCTGTGTTCCTGCTGCGCAGTTCCATGGTATTGTTCGTACTCACGGGGTGGATATTCACGGGTGAACAACAGTGTAACCATAATGCTCAAGAAGAACACGGCCGCGCCGATGTAAAAAGCGTAAATCACATTGTCGGCTACCATGCCTTTTGGCGCGGAGGAAGAAAAACCAAACCAATGTTCCAACACATAGGGCAACCAAGAACCGACCACTGCACCCACGCCAATCAGGGCTGTTTGCACGGAAAATCCGAGGGTGCTCTGGCTGTCGGGCAGATTGTCGGCCACTAAGGCGCGGAAGGGTTCCATCGCCACGTTGATGCTGGCGTCCATGATCATCAGCATGCCTGCACCAATCAGCAAGGCAGACTTGGCGGTAATCAGGGAAGCGCTGTTGGGAAGCAGGATGAGTGCCAGACAACAAATGAGGGTTCCCCCAAGGAAATAGGGTTTTCTTCGGCCCAACCTGTTCCAGGTGCGGTCGCTGTAATAGCCAATCAGCGGTTGCACCAGCATGCCTGTGAGCGGAGCTACGAGCCAGAACCAGGACAGGTGTTCAACGTGGGCGCCGAAGTTCTGCAGGATGGCGCTGGCATTGCCGTTTTGCAAGGCGAAGCCAAACTGGATTCCAAGGAATCCAAAACTCATGTTCCAGATCTGGAGGAAGCTGAGCCGTGGTTTTTCGATCAGTTTCAAGGTTTATCCGGGGTTGAAGGAATGGAAGGTCTGCTTGGTTTTACAGGAGCCGCGCCTCTGGTCATGACCACAAAACCACGAGGTGGCAGGATGTATCCCGATTGGGGTGTTCCTTGCAGCGGATAGTTGAACAGGTACTCCGGATGTTCCGGCAACTGTTCGCCGTCCAGGCGGAATTTGGCAGGCTGATCGCCGAAATTCAGGAATACCCAGATCTCATCGTTGTCCAGGCTGCGCTTGAAGGCAAACACGCGGGAAGTGTCGCCCATGCCCAGCTTCAACTCACGGAAGCTGCCGCCATGTGGCGCATTCCACAAAGCCGGGTGGGCTTTTTTGAAGGCGTTCATGGTGCGGAACCAATGGTTCCATCCGGTATCTGCCCAGCTGATGGTGTCTTTGTCGAAGAAGCGAAGGCGGTGGTTCAGGTTTGCTTCCTGTCCGCTGTAGATGAGTGGGAAGCTGCCGGGCAGGGTATAGGTGAGTACCGACCATGGCTCCCAACGTTCGCCATATTTTTCGTTCACGGTTCCATTCCAGCTGTTTTCATCGTGGTTGGTCAGGAAGGTCATCCGCATGGTTTTGGCCGGAAAGCGTTGCTGATCGCGCTTGAGCATCTGTTTCAGCTCGTAAATGGGTTTCTTTCCGCTTTGAATCGCGGCAGAGGTATGCATGAAATCCCAGTGGTAATTGGCGTCGAAGGCTTTCTGAGTGTAAGCAGCAGGATCTGATTGTGCGTCCGGATGCCAGTCGGCTTCGGCCAGCATAAACATAGGCTTGATCTGCTCGAGGGCAGTACGCGCTTCTTCCCAATAATCGGTAGGCACCAGAAAGGCCACATCGCAGCGGAAGCCGTCTATGTCGCATTCACGAACCCAGAATTTCATGGCTTCGGTCATGGCCTTCCGCATGGCCTTGTTCTTAAAGTTAAGTTTGGCAACATCGGTCCAGTCGTACTGGGTCACAATTTTTCCCTGTTCATCCTTTACGTACCAGTCGGGATGCTCCGCAATCCAGGCATGATCCCAGGCCGTATGGTTCGCCACCCAGTCTATAATCACCTTCATGCCCAGAGAATGCGCCATCTGAACCATCATTTTGAACTGTTCCAGCGTGCCGAATTCAGGGTTTACGGCCGTGTAGTCGCGCACGGAATAATAGCTGCCCAGGGAACCTTTGCGGTTCTGCGCGCCAATCGGGTGTACAGGCATGAACCACAATACATCCACACCCAGATTTTTCAGGCGGGGAATATGTGCCATGAATCCGCCGATGTTGCCCTGCGGACTGAACTGTCGGAGGTTTACTTCGTAAATAACTGCGGTTTTTAACCATTCCATCTCCGGCTTCGGAAGGTGTTCTTTTTCTTTGTTACACACCGGTGCCAGGAATAAGGGCACCAATCCCATAAACAGGATTAAGGATTTTGGGAACGATTTCATCATGTAAGCTTCCTTGGGGCTAAAATAACAAAGCGTCCCGAACCTCGGCGTATTTTTTTTCTGAATGAGGACTGGCCGGTGCGCCGAAATGAGTGCTGCGGAGCTTTGGAAATTAACGGGTATTCTGAATGGTGTTCAATCGGTAGCTGAGCCCGATTTCCGTGCCGAACTGCCAGCTTCGGTGTTGTTCGTACACGCCGTTGCTGCTGTTTAATACCGGGAGGCGCAAGGTTGGAACCAGCGCGATATGCAGTCGCTTTTCCAACACGTAGTCTATACGCACGCCGCCGAGGACTGCAACATTGAAGGGATTGGCTTCGTATCCTGTATTTGGAATGTGGTAGGTGAATATGCCGTCGCTGGTGGTGAACCCGCGCAGTCGTACCACCGTTTCATGTTTGGTCAGGAAACCCGGGGCGATGCCTGCCATGATGTGGATGTCGAGGTCGCGGATTGGATTTCTGTATTCTGCATTCCAAAGAAAGGTGATGGGCACTTCCAGGTAACGGTAGCGCACGTCGTAGTAAACATCTCTGGGTCCGGTTTGGGAATTGTCGGCCACCACGCCGATTTCAGGATGAATCCATTCGCCAAACTCAATGTTGGATTTAATCCGGCGAAAGCCGTAGTCGGCCAGATTGAGGCCAACCCGAACGGCCCTTCTGTTGTTTACCGGCTTGATGTAGTGGATTCCGAAATTGAAGGCCATGCGGGGCTGATCGACGCGGCGCAGGCTGTCGGCAAATTGTGATGTTAATCCCGGAACATCGGGCGGAAGCTCCACCACGCGCAACATCCTTCCCGAGAAAAAAGTGCCGGTACCTACATCCAGGATTCCTTTTTTGGGAATCTGGGCGGTGGCGGCAAGGGCGGTGAAAGCCAAGGAAGCGGTCGTGATGAGATTGCGTATTTGTGACATGCGCCTCGTGTTTAACATATTTTCTTCACCTGCAAATAAAAGCGAGCAGAGGCAAACAGCGCGGTCAGGAATAATCCTACCGTAAATCCGATCCAGATGCCTTCTGTTTTTAAGTCGGCGCCAAATCCCAGCCACCATCCCAAAGGCAGTCCGATGATCCAGTAACACACCACCAATGCGATGGATGGGATGCGCACGTCTTTGATCCCGCGCAGCAAGCCGAGTGAAACGGCCTGTACGCCGTCGGCAAGTTGAAACAATGCTGCATAAATGAGCAACACGGTGGCAACGCCAACAACTGCTGCATCGTCGGTGTAAGCACTTGCCAGCGCGCCTCGGAATACAAGAAACAAAACGGCGGTGGCAGTCATGTACAGCAATACCATGGCCATAACGGCATTTCCTGCCCTGCGCACCTTGCGCCGGTTTTTTTCGCCAAAGGCGTTTCCCGCCATGATGCTACCGGCAGCACTGAGTCCGCTGGCGGCCATATAGGTCAAACTGGCCAGGTTCAACGCAATGCCATGCGCGCTTTGGTGTGTGGCATTGACCCATCCTGCCATAATTCCTGAAAAGGCAAAACAGGCTACTTCTGCAAAAAACTGTAATCCAATGGGCAGGCCTACTTCAAAGACGCGGCCTGCTTCTTCCCTGATCTCATTGGTGCTGAAGCGCTGCTCCGGATGGTATTTCTTCATGCCGGGAGCATACCGGATGTAGGTCATGGCAGCTATGGCCATGATGATGCGCGAAATCATGGTTGCATACCCCGCCCCGTCCAGTCCCAGTGCGGCACAACCAAGATTTCCGTTGATGAGTACCCAGTTCAGGAATACGTTCAACAGCAAGCCTCCGCCGGTAATGTACATGGCTACTTTGGTGAAGCCCAATCCGTCGGTAAACTGTCGGCTGCTTACAAAAAGGAGCATCGGCAGGCCGCTAAAGTTCACAATACGCAGGTAGCTGGCCGCCAATGGTTCCACTTCTTTGCTTTGACGCAGCCAGCCAATGTTGCCGATGATGCCTTCCAGCAAAGCGAATAAAACCACCGATAATCCAACAGTTACCCAAATGCCGGCGCGGTAACTCAGATAGCCTTTCTCGGGACGGCCCTCTCCTGAATAGATGGCTACCAGCGGACTGAGGGCAAACAGGATGCCCATGCCCAGGAAGTAAATCAGCCAGAAAATATTGTTCGCTGCTACGCTGGCGGCCAGTACCTCGCGGCCCAGATTGCCCACCATGACCGTATCGGCTACACCCATCAACATGATGCCTACCTGTCCTAAGATGATGGGATAGGCCAGCCGCAGGGCCTGTTTCATCTCGCGGCGGTATGTTCTGAAAAAGCGCAACACCGGGTGCAAAGGTATGGGCACTTTAGTGCCCGAAGTGCCCCGGACGGCCCGCAGTTTACGTTAAAGCATCAGCTGTCGGTATTTTCTTCGTCAGAATAAGGAACATCGTGGATTTTTGTGGTGAAGAAATTGATAAACAAACCCACAAATACCAAGAACAGGAACAGCTGTGTGATGACCAGCAAACGGCCGGTTTCGTGCACAGGATAATTGTCGCCATAGCCCACTGTGGCCGAGGTTACAAAGCTGAAATAGATGGCGTCCAGGTCTCCGCTGAATGGTTTGGCGAAAAACTCCGGAATATGTATGCCGAAATAGGAGTACAAAACCGCATATTCCAAACCGAGCTCCACATAGTTGATGAGCATGAGCGTGGTGGAACGACGGAAGTTGTCGGGACGGTTCAGTACATCGGTAAGGTAAATCAGGCTGGTGAGGTACATGATGGTTTCAACCATCATGTACGCCATCAGATACATTGCCCAATCTGCTCCGGTAAGGTTCATCTTGAATAGGATCAGGGGCAGTGAAAGTTTAACCAATACATAGAACTCTACGCCCAACATGCGCCATTGGTGACCAAAACGACCGAAATACTCTTTGATGTACAGGCCGGGAAATACAAATTGGCTCACCACCAACAACAGCCTGATGATGCGTTCAATGCCGAAATCCTGATAGTTGTCGTTGCGCCAAATTCGCAACAAGGTTTTTCGCTGTCGCTCCACCGCAGAATAATGCGGTTTTTCGTTCCAGGTATCGCGGCGTGTGCCGAGTAAAAGGGCGCCAAGTAGTTTATGCAGAATTCCCTTCATCTATTGCAAAATACGCCAATTCCTCCCGCCGGTGGTTTCAGCATCTATAAATCAACAGGTTTAGGGTGCAATCAATTTCTGATATTGCACGCCCAGGCTTCCGTTCAGTTGAACGTAATACAGCGCCGGGGTGCTGATCCGCATGCTTGAGCTTCCATTGATGCCTTTGGCAGTTTCCACAAGCCTGCCATCGGCACTGTATAATAACGCTTCAAATTCCCGACTTGTGCTGTGAATATGCAGGATGCTTCCCTCCTGGATCAAACGGAACGTGCCGGTGTGCTGCGCCCATGCTTCTAGGTTGCTCAGACGCAGCGATACACATTCGCGGATGGCTTCCGCCTGAACGTAAACTTTTTCGCCCGGACATTCGGTGTTGCACCCATCCCGATGTCCGGCCAGCGTACCCAAAAAACCTCCTTTGGGGTCAGGGTGACGGACGGAGTCAAATGGATTCATTCCGTCTTGTTGCATTTTCCAGGCCAGCAGCCGACACAGGCTGTTTACCGCCGGGAAAGGCGGTTGAACCTGTGTGTAATCGCCAATGATGCACACGCCCATGGTGTACTCGTTTTTGCTGCAGAAGTGTGCACCGCGAACATTGTCCTGCTGCACGCCGGCAAGTCCTTGCGGGTCCCGGCCTGCGAAGATGCTGCCGTCAGAGGCAATTAAATAGTTGTATCCTATATCGTCCCAGCCGTTTACCTCTGTATGCAGCAGGTAATAACTGCGAACCACCTTCACAAAGTCGCTTTCGTTGGTATTGCCAGCACTGTGGTGCACAATGACATGGCGCGTGCGCGTTGCCACAGGCCCCGGTTTCGGCGGGTTTAACCCCATACGCCATTGGCTTTGCGGAATCACCGGCGGCATGTTGTTGCGCAGTGTGGCCGGACTTTGCACGCCAACGCTGCCCACCTCCATAAAAAAAACCGTGAGCTGCGCAGCAACAGGCAAATGTATCAGGGCTTGCTTTTTAAACTGCGGAAGTGATTGTACACAGGCCTCGGGTGCGTGTGGGTCGGGAAGGAGCGTATCGCCATCCACCATCAGGTACGCCGGCAAAGTCGGTCCCTGCACCCGCAGCACAAAACAGTCGAATGGGTCGGGAACCACGATGTTCAGCGCTTGATTTGCATCAAGTGGAACAGGTCCGATGCTGCGCACGCGCGATTCCTGCTGCGCCTGTATCTGGGGCAGCATCAGCAAACAACAAAGCCAGCTGCTCAGTTTTGCGTTCCTATTCATGGCTGAAGTGTTCTTGGATACATGCCTTCATGGCCGCGTGTATCGACATGTTGCCGGCAATGATTTCTTTACCAAACAACATACCGTCGCCGCCGCTGAAATCTGAACTCAGGCCGCCTGCTTCTTCCACCAGCAGGATGCCCGCAGCCACATCCCAGGGCGCAAGTCCTGTTTCGAAAAACCCATCAAAACGTCCACAGGCGGTATAAGCCAAATCTATGGCCGCGCTGCCCATTCTGCGCAATCCGCGGGTTTCTTTCATAAACCGATGCAGCACTTCCAGGTAGGCTGGCAACTGCGTGAATTCTGTGTACGGGAATCCGGTAGCCAGCAGCGCATGTGAAAGTTGTTTGCGTTCAGAAACGCGGATCGGGTTGTTGTTCAGAAACGCGCCACCACCTTTTTGTGCGGTGAATGTTTCGCCCAGGGCGGGCACATCAACGATGCCCATCAGCAGTTCGCTGCCCTTGGCCAATGCCACACTCACGCTGAACATGGGCAGCCCGTGCAGGAAATTGGTGGTTCCGTCGAGCGGGTCGATGATCCATGTGTATGCTTCCTCCTGTTGCTGCGCAACCGTGGCTTCTTCTGTGATGAACCCTGCACCGGGAAACACATGGCTTAAGCCGGTCACGAGCTGTTGTTCGGCCTCGCGATCCACACGGCTCACCAGTTGATTCAGCCCTTTGTCGTGCACATCAAGGCCCGCCAATGCCGTTTGTTGTTCCAAAATCCAGGAACCGGTAGTCTGTACCAGTCGGGTCGCCTCCTGCAGCAATTCAGGACTCATCATGCAATGATACAGGTTTTGCCCCAATACCTTTGGAAACTCGGCCGGCCGCCAATAGTTTTGACCCTTCAACCTGGCCTGAATTATCGCATACCATGAAACTCGCTGCCCTGAAAAAAATCTGGTTCATCAACTTCCTGAAGCGGGTCCGCTATGCTACCCGTTATTACAATTTCCGCTACGGACAGATTTTGCGTTGGGGATTCACTTCGCGTGAAGATACCAATTACACTTATGCCCTGTCTCCCGCCAACCTGCAGTATCTGGCCAGCACACTTTCGGTAGTTACCGGCGAGGATCGCGAAACGCTGTTGAAATACATGCAGGAACCCGAACAGGATGAAGCCTTAAAAGCGTCCATCCTGCACAGCATCCGCAATTCCGAACACCGTCATTTTGCCGATGCCGAAGTGCGTTTTGCGCGTCGTTTGGGCTGGTATGCCCTGTTGCGTGCACTGAAGCCTGCGGTAGTGGTGGAGACCGGTGTGGACAAAGGCCTTGGTGCCGTGTTGTTGTGTGCCGGAATCCTGAAGAACCGCGCCGAAGGCCATCCCGGGAAGTATTATGGTACAGACATCAATCCGGAAGCCGGTTACATGCTCACCGGTCCCTACCGCGAAGCCGGTGAAATCCACTACGGTGATTCCATCGAAAGCCTGAAAAAGCTGAAAGAACCCATCGGATTATTCATCAACGACAGCGACCATAGCGCCGATTACGAATATCAGGAATACCGGACCATTTTGCCCTTATTGAATGAGCAATCAGTGGTTCTGGGCGACAATGCGCATGCTACCGACAAGCTGGTGCGATTTGCTGCGGAAACCGGCAGAGATTTTCTGTTTTTTAAGGAAGAACCGCTGAATCACTGGTATCCGGGCGCGGGCATTGGCATTGCCTTTCACCGCAAGCGCTGACAAGATGTCCTGGGCAGCCTCTAAGGAGTGTACTGCTTAAGCTGGTTTCAAATGGCGTTCAGCTTCGTTCATCAGGGTGATGCCGCGCAGCAGGGCGTCGGGATTGAATGAAATGCTGCTCAGGCCCTGTGCCACAAGAAATTTTGTGAATTCAGGGATGTCGCTCGGCGCCTGTCCGCAAAGCCCAACCGGGAAGTTTTGGCCTTTCATTTGTTCCATAAGCAAGGCAATCATCGCCCGGAGTGCCGGATGATGCTCATGAAACAAGGGAGCCAGCGTGGCATTGTCGCGGTCAATACCCAGTGTGAGCTGGGTAAGGTCGTTGGAGCCAATGGAAAAGCCGTCAAAGAGGCGTGCAAATTCTTTGGCCAGCAATACGTTGCTCGGAATTTCACACATCACCAGCACCTGTAATCCCTGTTCGCCGCGCTTCAGTCCGTGCGAGGCCATGAGGTCGAGCACGGCTTGTCCTTCTTCAGGCGTTCTGCAAAAAGGAATCATCAGCTTCACATTGCGCAGCCCCATTTCCTCCCGCACTTTTTTCATGGCTGCACATTCAAGGCCAAAAGCTTCGCTGTAGGCCGGATGCAGGTAACGCGCCGCTCCGCGGAAACCCAGCATCGGGTTTTCTTCCGCTTGTTCAAATTCACTGCCTCCAATCAGGTTGGCGTATTCGTTGCTTTTGAAGTCGCTCATGCGCACCACCACGTCCCGCGGATGGAAGGCTGCGGCGATGAGTCCCACAGCTTCTGATAATTTTTGGATGAAGTATTGCTTCTTGTCCGGATGCGCCGCACAGTGTTCGTCGATGTATTTTTTGGCTTCCTGATCTTTCAGGGCGTGATGGTGCAGCAGCGCCATGGGGTGAATACGTATGCTGTTGCTGATGATGAATTCCATACGCAATAAACCCACACCTTTGCTCGGATATGCCGCAAGGCTCATGGCCTGCTCCGGATCTCCAAGAATCAGCATGGGCGCGGTATTGGGCATGGGAATGGATTTCAGGTCCAGTTCTTCCTGAAGCCAAACGCCCCGGCCATCATGAACTTTCCCAGTTTGCCCGGAACTGCAATCCAGGGTGATGCTTTGCCCTGAAACAATACTTGTTGTGGCGTTGCCGGTTCCAACAATCGCAGGTACGCCGAGTTCCCTGGCCACAATGGAGGCATGACTGGTGCGCCCGCCCCGGTTGGTGACAATTCCGGCGGCTTTTTTCAACACCGGATCCCAATCGGGATTGGTCAGGTCGGTCACGATGATGTCGCCGGGCTGCACCAGATGTCCTTCGGAAGGATGTTCCAGCAGCCTTGCCGTTCCGGCAGCAATGGCCGAGCCAATGGCATTGCCTTCACACAAAACAGAACCGGCTTCCTGCAATCTATAGCGCGTAAGCAGGTATGGGTTTCTGCTGCTGTGCACGGTTTCCGGACGCGCCTGAAGGATGTACAATGTGCCATCTTCGCCGTCCAGCGCCCATTCCACATCCATGGGCATCTGATAATGTGTTTCGATGAGCAGCAGCCATTGGGCCAATTGTGTGATCTGCGCATCATCAAGCACTGCCCGGATGCGTTTGTCTTCCGGTGTGGGAAGGTTGCGCACTGCCTGTTCGCCGGGCAGCACTTTATCATCCCGGAACACCATGTTCAGGTGCTTGTCGCCGATGCTACGGTGTACGATGGCTTGCTTTCCTTCACGCAGTGTGGGTTTGAACACCAGAAACACGTCCGGATTTACCGTTCCCTGAACCAGATTTTCACCCAGTCCCCAAACGCCGCTGATGTACAACATATCGCGGAATCCGCTGTCGGGATCTATGGTGAAGGCCACACCGGAACAGGCTTTGTCGGCACGAACCATCAGCTGCACGCCTGCAGAAAGCAATACATCCATCTGTCCAAACCCTTGATCCTGCCGGTAGCGGATGGCGCGGTCGGTGTACAGCGAAACAAAGCAGCGCTTGATGGCATCCAGCAGTTGTGCTTCCCCGGAAATGTTCAGGTAAGATTCATGTTGTCCGGCGAA
>JBEDND010000020.1:0-7762 GCA_041170785.1 Bacteroidota bacterium
CGCAGGCATTACCCTGATCAGGTTTGCGGGTATCATCTCAGCCGCCTTATGGCAGCACCCCGGTTTCCGAGGGCAAAACTAAGCGAAGTCGCACAGCTTGTCAAGGCTGTTCATGCCAGCAACAGGTTGCAGCCGCGCAGGTCGCTGTGGTCTAGGCGACCCAGCACTTCAAAGCTGCCGTCGGGATACACCCTGCCCAGGTCGGAAGTCATCAGAAAGGCGCAGCTGTGTGCATTGGCCAAATCCATCACACAGAGCCTTCCGATGCTACCGGGTCGCGCCGGCGTGAACGGATCGTCGGTTTGCATGGCGAAGACCTTCATCCACGGTGGACAGCGAAACAGGCCTGCGCCCAATGCATAAGCCTGAGAAGTCAGTTCTGTCATGCCGTATTCGCTGGAAATTTCATTCAGGCCAAAAGCCGCTTCCAGCGTTTGATGCAGCGCGGTTCGGGTAATTTCCTCACGACGGCCCTTCATGCCTCCCGTTTCCACGACCGTAAGACCCTGATGGCCGAAGCTCAGTTTAAACTTCTCGGCAAAGTCTAACAAGGCAAAGGAAACGCCCCAGAGTTGCACTTTTTTTTCTTCGGAAGCAAGTTGCTGCAAACAGTCCAACAATTCTTCATGGTTGTAGAGGAAGAAGCCGGAACCTGCTGCTTCTGTTTCCTGAACCCAGGTTTCGAGCATGGCAACGAGGGAAGAACCGCTGCGCTCCAAGTAAGAAGGCAACAAACACAGAAATACATGTTCATGTATGGGCCCGAAGAAATGCTCAAAGCAGCCCCGGCTCACCTGCTCATACCATGCCAATCGCTCTGCGGCGTGCCGGCTTACACCGCTGCCTGTAGTGCTGCTGCTGCTGAATACAAACTCCGGTTCGTAGCTGCCGCTGCGGATGTCGTGGGTTTTAAACAGTTCCACCGGCAAAAAGGGAATCGAGGCTGCCTGCTGCACGTTAGCGGCGTCGATGCCTAAATAACTGCAGTACTGGCGGTAGGGAACGCAGGAATCATACTGGTAGCGAAACAGACTGATTGCCATTTCGTTAAATTTGTGCTGATTGAGTCCGTATAATTCCGCCAAAGAAAACCGCATGCGCTTCAAAGTTATAACGCTTCTCGCCCTGTTGCCGCTACTGTTTGCCTGCAAGCCGGAAGAAACCGGGTATCCGCCCATTCCGTCGCTGCAGTTCAGCGGGTTCAGTCGCGTGCTAGCCCCCGACGGCAGAGACTCACTGCTTTACCTGACTTTCAACTATGCCGACGGCGACGGTGATTTGGGGCTGAGCGACGCCGACAGCACCGGACCCTTCCGCTATGGAAGTCCGTTTTTCTACAATTTTGATGTACGGTACTTGGAGGTAGTGAACGGAAGCTTTCTTTCCGTAATCGACCCACTCACTTCAGACACACTGAATTTTCACCAGCGTTTGCCGCGCATGACGCCCAGCGGCATCGACAAGCAAATAGAAGGAACCATCCGCATCACGGTTCCGGCGCAACCTTCAGGTTTCAAACCCGACAGTGTGCAATACCGCTGCCGTTTGAAAGATCGGGCACTAAACCAAAGTATGGAAGTAAGCACACCGATCATAGGGCTGCGGCAGTAAACCCATGCCTGCCAAACGTAAACAGAAAAGCACCGCTGATTATTCCCTTAACCACAGGCACATGTGATTTGCTTATGTTTGCAGCCCGCAGCCGATTGGCACGGCATTTGAAACTAAAATTTTATGCGCATGAAGAAGTTGATCCTGCCTGTATTGTTGATTGCCGCCACCGCGCTGAGCGCTTCGGCACAGAAGTTCGGTTTTGTGGATACCGATTACATCCTCAGCCAAATGCCTTCGTACCGCTCTGCACAGAGCACACTGGACCAGCTTGCCGCCGACTGGCAGGCAGAGGCCGATAAGAAAAAACAGAACCTGGATTTGATGTTCCGCGAGTACAAAGCCGAAGAAATGCTGCTCAGCCCGCAGCAGCGTAAGGAGCGCGAGGAAATCATCGTGCAGAAAGAGCAGGAACTCAACACCTTCCGAGAACAGAAATTTGGCTATCAGGGTGAGCTGTTCAAAAAACGCGAGGAACTGATCAAACCCATTCAAGATAAGGTCTTTGAAGCTGTGCAGAAGGTGGCGAAGGAGCAGGCATTGGACTTCATCTTTGACAAAAGCAGCGACCTCATCATGTTGTACTCCAATGTGCGCTTCGACAAAAGCGACGAGGTACTGGAAGCCCTTGGCATCGCACCACAGGAAGAAATCAAACCCGACAACCGTTAACAAAACTAAATCGCTTATATGAAGAACATCATGAACATGTTGCTGTTTACAGGCCTTTTTGCCGGAGCAGCTCTTGAATCAACAGCTCAGACCAAAATGGGGTACATCAACCGTCAGGCAGTAGTAGACAGTCTTCCTGCCTATGATTCTGCGATGGTTACCCTGCAACGCGCCGCAGATTATTACGACCAAACGCTTGCCGACAACCAGCAGGAGTATCAGAAGTTGGGTGCCCAGTATCAGGACATGGCACAAAATCCTGCCACACCCAAAACACGCCTCGAACTGAAAATCAAAGAAATTCAGGCTTTGGAAGACCGTATGCGTGAAATCCAGGAAAAGCGTCAGGAAGAGCTGCAGCAGATGCAGTACGACTTGCTGAAGCCGATTTCTGATGCCGTAAACAAAATGACCGAAACAGTAGCAAAAGAACGTGGTTACGCCTACGTTTTTGACAATACCAACCAAACCCTGGTGGTGATGCCCAAAACCGACGACCTTACCGATACCGTTCGCGCCCGCATGATTGCTGAAGCCAAGAAGCCGGCCCCCAAGCCTGCCGCAGGCAAATAATACAGAGGAAAACCTTCAAAAGCCACCTTCCGCAAGATGCAGAAGGTGGCTTTTTTTATGCATCAGGTCATAAGCACGGATGCTTCATCCGTTAAATTTGCAATGATTCATGCTTACACAGGGACCCATAGGCATATTTGATTCCGGTTACGGCGGGCTCACCATACTGCGCGATTTGGTAGAGGCACTCCCCGATTACGACTTTGTGTATCTGGGTGATAATGCCCGCACCCCTTACGGAACCCGTTCGTTTGAAACCGTTTATGAATACACCCTGCAAAGCGTGGAATGGCTCATCAAACAACAACATTGCCCTTTGGTCATACTTGCCTGCAATACCGCATCCGCCAAAGCGCTGCGCAGCATTCAGCAGAACGACCTGCAGCGGCTGGGCGCTGACAAACGGGTACTTGGCGTGATCCGTCCCAGCGCTGAGGTGATTGGACGTTTTACCACTCAGGGCGCTATAGGCATATTAGGCACCAATGGCACCGTGCAATCCGGTTCGTATGTGCTGGAGATTGAGAAGTTCTATCCCCACCTGAAGGTATATCAGCAAGCCTGTCCACTGCTCGTTCCACTCATAGAACACGGAGAACTGGAAAGCGAAGGCGCACGCTGGTTCGTTCAGAAATACCTGCATGAACTGTTGCAACAATCGCCGGCCATCGATGCCATACTGCTCGCCTGCACGCATTATCCCCTGCTCATGAAACTGTTGACTGCAGCCATCCCGGAAGGCATCCGCGTGATTTCACAGGGCCCTATTGTTGCCGACAGCCTCAAAGATTACCTGTTCCGTCATCCCATTATGGATGCAGCCATTGCCAAAAAAGGCCGTAAGGTGTTCTATACCACCGATGACCCGGAAACCTTCAGCCGGCAGGGAAGTGTATTTTTCGGCCAATACCTGCACGCCTTGCATACAGCATTGAAATACTGATCGTGGTTCCCGAGCACCTGAAACATCATATAGCCATGCTGCCCGATAGTCCGGGCGTGTATAAATATTTCGATGCATCAGGCAGCCTGCTTTACGTGGGGAAGGCAAAGTCGCTGAAGAAACGGGTTTCTTCCTACTTCAACAAACAACAGCACGACAACCGCAAAACCCAGGTGATGGTGGGCAAGATTGCCTCCATCGATTTCACCATTGTGGACAGCGAGATGGATGCGCTGTTGCTGGAAAACTCACTCATCAAAGAGTTCCAGCCCCGCTACAACATCAACCTGAAAGACGACAAAACCTATCCGTACATCCGCATCACCGCAGAACGCTTTCCGAGGGTATATCCTACGCGAAATAAAGTGCCGGACGGCAGCGAATACTATGGACCATACGGCTCAGTGCGGGTGATGGAAACGGTGCTGGAGCTGATCAAAAAACTCTATCCCACCCGAAACTGCACGTTAAACCTGAGTGAAAAAAATGTTCAGGCCGGGAAGTTTCGGGTATGTCTGGAATATCATATAGGAAATTGTCTGGGACCTTGTGAAGCACGACAAACAGAAACAGACTACAACGAGCAAATTTCGCACATACGCTATCTGTTGCGCGGGAATCTGGGCGAAGTGAAGCGCCACCTGAAGGCCTTGATGGGCGAAGCTGCCGCTGCCCTGCGCTTTGAAGATGCACAGAAATATAAAGAGAAACTGGAACTGCTGGAGCGCTTCCAGGCGAAGAGCACCGTGGTAAATCTGAACATGGGCAATGTGGAAGTATGCACGCTGAGCAGCCAGGGGAATCAGGTATTCGTGAACCACCTGCGCGTGAGCGAAGGCGTCATCATCTCCAGCAAGAATATGGAGTTCCGGCGCAAGCTGGAAGAGCCTGACAGCGAAATCCTGTTGCTGGCACTGGCCGAAGCCGATCAGGGCACGGCATACAAACAGCGGGAAATCATCTGCAGCCTTATTCCCGAGGAATGGGAAGATCCAACCCTTCGGTTCAGCATCCCCAAGTCCGGCGACAAGAAAAAGCTGCTGGAACTGAGCATGCGCAACACCTTGTTGTACAAGAAAGAAAAGCTGGCCCATTACGACAAAATGGATCCCGGACTGAAGGTTGACCGCCTGATGAAACAGATGCAGACAGACCTGCGCCTGAAAGAAGCACCCATCCACATTGAGTGTTTTGACAATTCAAACCTGCAGGGCGAACATGCGGTTTCTGCCTGCGTGGTTTTTCGCCACGGAAGGCCGGCCAAAAGCGACTACCGCCATTTCAATGTGCGCAGCGTAATCGGTCCCAATGATTTCGACACCATGAAAGAGGTGATTACCCGTCGCTATTCCCGCTTGGTGGAAGAAGGACAAAGCCTCCCGCAGCTGGTGGTGGTTGACGGCGGCAAAGGACAACTGAGCGCAGCCGTGGAAGCCATACAGAAACTGGGGATTTATGGGAAAATGGCGGTGATGGGCATTGCCAAAAGACTGGAGGAGCTGTACTACCCGAATGACCCTGTTCCGCTGTACATCGACAAAAAGAGCGAAACCCTGAAGGTAATTCAGATGATGCGCGACGAAGCACATCGCTTTGGCATCACACACCATAGAAAGCGCCGCGATAAAAGCACGCTGGGCACTGAACTGACAGAAATCCCCGGGATTGGAACAGAAACTGCCGAAGCCCTGCTGCGCAGCTTCCGCAGTGTGAAAAAAATCCGTGAAGCCTCACTCAGCGACCTCAGCTATTGCGTTGGCCCCTCAAAGGCAGGTACGGTTTATCATTACTTCCACCCCAATGAAGCCTGACTGTACGATTCCGGTACATTCCCTTGCGATGCTGCGCAAACAGCTGGCAAGTCTGGCCGCTGCTGAACCTGTTTCCATGCTGCTGGGAGGCCATGAATTCCCCGACCCATACGGAAAGTACCTGTTGCTTTTGGCAATGGGCGTTGAAGAGCGGATTGAACTTGATGCAGGCCAACAGGCCTTTGAAGCGCTGGAAGAAGCGACCGAACGTCGTGGCTGGTGGTTTGGACACCTCAGTTACGACCTGAAAAAAGAAACACACCGACTGGAAAGCCATCACCCTGCGTATATCGCATGGCCCGATGTGTATTGGTTCAAGCCGCGTATTGTATGTGTACTTCACCGAGATCAGCCAAACGAGCTTCATGTTTACGGCACCACCACGCTTGTGCTTCCTGAAATACAAGAGTTGGAGTTGTCATTGGAAGCCCTTCCAAGGATAGATTTTCAATCCACAACCTCGTTTGAAACCTACCGGCAGCATATTGAAGCCATCAGGGAAGACATTCGCTGCGGAACCTATTACGAACTGAATCATTGTCTTGAATTCCGCGGACATTGTTCGGATCTTCCCATCCTTGAAGCCTGGAACCAACTAAACGAACAGGGTCCGGCTCCATTTTCAGCCTTGTATCGCCTCCACGATCAAACCGCGATGTGCCTGAGCCCCGAACGCTTTCTGGCACGCCGGGGTGCGCTGCTGATTTCAGAACCGATCAAAGGAACTGCGCCCCGCGGCAAGAGCCTCGAACACGACGAATACCTGAAAAAACAGCTGGCGGAAGACGAAAAGAACCGCGCGGAAAATATCATGATTGTTGATTTGGTGCGTAATGACCTGAGCATGGGTTGCGTTCCCGGCACGGTAAAGGTTCCTGAACTCTGTGCCATCAGAAGTTATGCGCGCGTGCACCAGATGACCTCGGTGGTTTGCGGAACTTCTTGGCCCGGAATCAGCGCAGCACAGCATCTCAAGAATACCTTCCCGATGGGCAGCATGACCGGCGCCCCCAAACATGAAGTGTTGCAACACATAGAACGTTTTGAATCATTCCGCCGCGGACTGTACAGCGGTGCCATAGGCTACATGGATCCGTCAGGCGATTTTGATTTCAACGTGGTCATCAGAACCTTGCAGTATGCACAACCCGGAGGCCGTATTGCCTTCCATACCGGAGGCGCCATTACCTGGGACAGTGTCGCTGTGCAGGAATGGGAAGAATGCCGCTGGAAGGCTGCGGGAATCCTAAACGTATTCTCAAATACCGTTTGATGGCACTACAGCAGCAGCATGTACCTTACAGCCGCTTCAGCCATTTGCCGGCGCGGGCCTTTTGCGCCTTATTGCCTTCCTTCTGCAATTTTTTGTAGAATCGAATGGCGTATTCGCGCTTACCGCTCAGCCGATACGCATCTGCCAGCAATTCAATCAGCTCAGGCTGGTCAGGGTTTTCCTGTAGGTTGTCGCCCAAGAACTTTATGGTGTAATTGTAATCTTTACGGGCAAGCGTAATGCGGGCCAAATCAGCATTCAAAGAAGTGTACTTGGGGAAATACTTCAACGCGCAGCGTGTGAGTTGCTCCGAGGTATTTGTATCGTTGCGCCGCATCAGTTCCTGTGTAAACTTACGCACTTCAGCTACGGTATAGTCTTCCGGATTCCGCACGGGTTTTCCCTTTGGACCTGTCCACATGAATTCGGTTTGCAAGCCATGCTCCAAAGCCGTACACAGCACATCATGAACCCGGGCGTATTCACCCATCTGAATCATGGTCTGCGCCTTCAATACACGCAAATCGAAGCGCTGAGGATTGTCGGCAATGCCAATGTCCAAACAATTAAACGCGCGTGTAATCCGGTATGCATTATATTTTCCAGTGATGGTTTCATAGGTTTCGGGCAATACCGCGGTGCTGTCGTCAATAATCCATAATATAGATTGGGCCGGCAGTGGACGCGGAATGCTGTCGATGCGGGCAATCCGCATTTCATAGTTATAGCAACAAGTGTAAAAAGCTGGATTCAAAGGAAACTGCGACACCCATTCTGCCAATACCAGACGCTGTCCCATCGTATCCAGTTTCTCTACATGGCCCAGGAATAATTTTTCATAATTCTGAGCATAAATACTTCCGGTAAGGAACATGCAGC
>JBEDND010000021.1:0-2510 GCA_041170785.1 Bacteroidota bacterium
TTCCTTGATGAAAAAGTAAGCAAAAAATCAAGGCTGATAAGTCTGAAAGGTCATACGCTTGCAAGAAGGTGAATGCTGCAGGTGATCTCCTCTCAGGCTCGGAGCTTCCTTTGCATTTAGCGCCTTCTTGCGGCGCTCCCAACCTTCCAGCCTTATAGGCCGGTCCTTTTGCTATGGCTTTCTAAGTTTAATAGACTTAATGATTCAACGGGCCGATGAAGGAACACGTTGTCATGAAGTACCTGTCATGGTGCCTGCCCCTATCGAACTGCGTCAGCAGGTTGGTAGGGGAGCCCCGACTTGTCGGGGTCGAAACACGAACCATAATGCCTTCAAAAACGCTGTCATTGCTATCTTGCACTAAAAACCATGCTTAAAATCCCAGCCATCATCCTGTGCGGCTTGTTGTCGGTACTCCGGGCCGATGCGCAGATACAACGCGTTGGCGTGCTCGCCTCCAACCAGGCTGTTTCCCTTCCGCTGAGCGGCTTACCGGCAACTGCCTACGCCCAGCTGCATCCCGGTTTGGATGTTTTTGCCGAACGTGCATTCGGCCAAAAGGAACGACACCAATGGGTGCTGAGCGCCAATGCCGGCATAAACCACCACCGATTCTTCCAAACCGCCCTGCGCCTGTATGCCTGGGGTGAATACCAATACGACATCAGCGAGCGCTGGAATATCCGCGCCGGACTTGGCCTTGGCTACCTGCACGCCTTCCCTGATTACGAACAGTTTGTGAAAAAAGACGATGGCTCCTGGAAGAAGGTATCACCCGTGGCAGGAAGACCGCAATTCCTTGCCGGGGTTGGTTTTGGGGTGTCGCGGGCCTTGAAAAAGGATGCTCCTGATGGCATCAGGCTGGAGTTGCGTCTGCGCAGCTTCCTGCAAGCACCCTTCGCGGGAAGCTATGTGCCGCTGTTGCCTTCCAACGCGTTGATGTTCGGCATCTCTACACCCTGGCCGATGAAGAAAGGAGTAAAATCATGAAGTTCCGCTTGTACTTTGCCGCTCTGCTGCTGCTTGGCGCTTCCTGCAAACGCGCAGAAATCATACACAGCACCGAGATTTCCTGCAGCGACAGCCTGCCCCAAAACCATACGCGTGCAGCTGAATTCCGGCAAATCATAGACAAATACGTGAAACTCGGATTGCCCGGTATTTCTTTGCTGGTGCAGGATTCCAACGGTACTTATTCCGATGCGGCAGGCTATGCAGACCTGGGCAAAGGCATCCGTTACAGTCCCTGCCATATTTCCAAAGCAGCCAGCATCACCAAACACATGGTGGGCGTATTGGCCTTCAAACTTCAGGAACAGGGCCTGCTGGATCTGGACGATCCTATTTCCACATACATCTCTGCCGACATCCTGAAGCGCCTCGACAAAGCCGAAGGAAAAACCATCCGGCAGTGCATGAACCACACCACCGGCATTTACGACCTCATCACCAATTCCGATTATTACCTGGCGGTGTTGAACAACCCCATTAAGCGTTGGACACCCAGCGACCTGCTGCCGTTTGCCTACGACAAACCCGGCTATCCGCTGGATACGTACAAAGCTTATTACAGCAATACCAACACCGTGCTCGTAATCCTTTGTCTGGAAAAGGCCACCGGACGCAGCCACGCGGAAATGCTGCGCAACATGATATGGGAACCGCTGGGCATGCGCAGCACGTATTATCAGGGACACGACGAAATTCCGTCTTCTGCCGCACAAGGTTATTTCGACCTGCACAGCAACGGAGGACTGAGCAATGTGAGCAACCTCACCACGGGCAGCGGCAACGGATATGGCGGCGTGTTCAGCAATGTGTATGACCTGTACCGCTTCCACCGCGCACTGTTTGCAGAAAAGACCCTGCTGAGCCAGGCTTCACTGGATGAAATGCAGCAATGGGTTCAGGAAGACGAAGATTTCTTCACCGGAGCGGGAGCCATCAAGAAGTTTACCAAAATGCAGACCTACGGCGTAGGGCATACCGGCAGGGATTTGGGCTACAGCGCCAACCTGTTCTGGTTTCCGGAGCGCCGTGCCATCATGACGTTTTTTGTAAACTATGGCACCAACGGCGAAAGCGATTTGCGCGAAGTATTCCGCGATTTTGAGCGGGAAATCACCGATGCCATGCTGCGCTGAGCACTCAGTGCATGCAGCACATGTACACCTTGCTCCTCTTCACATACGCGGAAGGAACGATGCGGCGCACTTTGGCTAAAGCCGGAGCAACGATGGTGTTTCCCAGATTGGCGGAAGCGGCTACCACAATGTAATAACCCGGCCTGAAGCCTTCATAGGCGGTGGAATATTCTATGCTTACATACACGCCATCGTCATAGCGGCCACGGGCTACATAGCAGGGCGCTTCGCCAAACTCTTCGATACAGGAAGAATCATCAAAACTTAAACCCGTACCTGCGGCGGGCTTCAATCCGCGGAGCGCCAGCACGTAGCCACTCGCCGCAGCCACCTTTTTTGCCTGCTTCAGGGCCGAAGGGTAATCTG
>JBEDND010000022.1:0-8054 GCA_041170785.1 Bacteroidota bacterium
GCGCAATCCCTTGCCGGGTGAATTGGCCCGTGGCATCATCCTGCAAAAAAGCAGCGGTACGGTAAGCCTGCTGGACAGCGCAGCGCCTTTATCGCGGCTGGAATTCAAAGGTGGCATCCTGCGCAGCGCGAAGATGTTACAAACCGCTTCAGGCCTCCTGTCGGGCGGCAGCGCAACATCCTTCCTGCATGGCCGCCTCATGCTGCTGAACTCCGGCAACGACAACCTGAACATTGTGTTCCCCATCGGCAAGGACAGCGTGTACCGGCCCCTGCGCATCACCCATCCCGCATCTGTGGGAAATACACGCACCTGGATTGCCGAATACTACCGAAGCAATCCAACATCCGCGCCCCGGGGAAACTGCCGCAGCTTTTCCCTGGATACCCTGGCAACTTCAGGTTATTGGTTCCTGAACAACAATTACGAACACAGCAGCACCCGTTACCACCTCGCCGAAACTGCAGTTCCGTTTGACGGCGGAATGGCGCGCATGGCACGCTGGGACAGCCTGCAACAGTGTTGGATGCGTACATCTGATGCAGGCGTAAGCAACGGATGGCTCAGCAGCGCCGGAACACTTGGAACCGCCCGAACTGCAGGGTACCATTACCTGGCGGTGGCCAGGCTTGCCCCTTCAACGCCGCCCGACAACAACGACCGCGAAATCGCTGAAATTTCAGAGGCTGGTTCCCTCCCGGCATGGAACATTTCCCCAAATCCCATAGGGAACCTCATTCAGGTGCGCTGCCCGGGAACAGAAACAGCTCAGCTGGAGCTGCACGACCTGAGCGGCAGGCTGTTGTGGTCATGGGATGTTAGCGATCAGCGGCAGCTGGATGTATCGGAACTTCCTGCGGGAATGTACGTGTACAGCCTGAGCAACCGAGAAAGGTGCTGCACAGGAATTTGTATAAAACTGTAGCGTTCAGGGTTTGGGAACCACGCTGAAACTCAATCCGGTTTGGATGAAACTCTTGGCCATACCTGTTTCTACATATAATCCGAGGTATGGAACAGGCATCCAGCGAAATCCTGCCGTAAGTTCCAATCCCACGGGAAACATAAACGGGAAGGAAAAATCTTTCATCATGGGGTCTTCACTTTCCAGTTTCGGTCTTCCGGTTTTGAATCCAATGCCTGCACCTCCGTAGATGCTGGTCGTTCTTCCCAGAGGAACCTGACCGTTCAGGCGCAACAGGAAACTGCTGCTTGCAAAACGCAGCCTGTAATCGAAGTACTGCGCCAGCTGCGGGTTGTTCACCTTGAACCGCGCATCAAAAGCCACCCGATTTACGCTGATGCCAATGCCAAGGTTTTTCAGCAGGGCGTATTCGGCCTTGAAGTGAAACGGCCCACGGCCTTGATAGCTGAAATCTTGCTCGTTCAGGATGGGTTTGAGGATGAGGCTGTTCTGATTGGGAACACCGGCGCCAATACTGAGGTACAGATTCCCTTTCTGAAAAGCATACGTTTCTTCATCCTGCGCGGATAGCACTAAGTCGGAAAAGACTGTAAGCAGCAAAAGGCTGATGAAGGATCTGAAGGTCGATTTCATTTCGGTGCGCTGAGTTGGTTGGGATATACTTCTAATGATTTACCGCCTTTGAGCAATACCTTGTAACGCACATAGTAGTTCCAGGGATTGCCACCTAAAACAACTTCACTCACAATGCCTGCAACAGAGTCGGGAAGCACCATCACTGGATCCCCGTAGCGCCAGGGCATGGCCAGGTATGCTTCGTCGCGGTGTTGGTTCGCCCGGATCAGCGCTTCGTACTGCATCATAGGGTCAAGCACCCTGCCCAGGCTGTCGCTCTTGTACACGAAGTGCCGCTCGGATTTCCTCAGCGCATCCAGTTCACTGCTCAACTGCCGGATCTTTTGTTCCAGGTTGTTTCGCTCGCCCTCCAGGATGCGGTTATTCCTTGTAAAAACCACAACCACAATCGCAAAGACACCAATGACCAGCAAGCTGTATAAGATGATTTTTGCACGGTTACTCATGGGGTCTAAGGTATGAAGAATTTGTGTAGGACTGGGTAGTTGGTAGTTTCTAGTTGGTAGCGACTAGCAACTAGAAACTACCAACTACCAACTACTCCCACTAAAACGCCGTCCAGCCTTGCGCCTTCAATGCGTGTCGATTTCCACTTTTGCTGATGAGGTTTAATCCCAAGTCGGATTCCGTGGCATAGCCAATCATTACCACATCCTCTATGCCTTCGATCAGTTTATGGTCTTCCTGAGCAATGGTAAAGAGCAGCTCGTAATCTTCGCCACCCTGCAACGCACAAACTGTCGGATCCATCTGAAAGGCCAGCGCCTGATGAAATACATCTTCACTGATGGGCAGCCGTTCTTCCATAATCGTGAAACCGCAGCCGCTGTGTTTGCTCAAGTGAAACAGTTCTGAGGAAAGTCCGTCGCTGATGTCGATCATGCTGGTCGGACGAATACCGGCATTGCGCAGGGCCTTCACAATGTCCAGCCGCGCTTCCGGTTTCAGCTGTTTTTCGATGATGCGCGCGTGCTGGCTGAGGTCTGGTTGCATGTTGGGATGTTCCAGAAAAACGCGCTTCTCACGTTCCAGCAGTTGGAGGCCAACGAAGGCACGCCCTAAATCGCCGCTCACGCAAACAATATCGCCGGGTTTGGCACCTTTGCGCAGCACCAGATCTTCATGGGCCACGCTGCCGGTGGCGCTGATGCTCAGGATCAGTCCCTGCCTTGAGGATGTGGTGTCGCCGCCAACCAGTTGCACGCCATAATGGGTACAGGCCATGCGGATGCCAGCGTATAGTTCCTCTACTGCTTCCAAAGAAAAGCGATTGCTCAGACCAATGCTTACGGTAATGGCTTCGGGTGTGCCATTCATCGCGCATATGTCACTCAGGTTCACCACCACACTTTTGTAGCCCAGGTGTTTGAGTGGCGTGTAGGCCAGATCGAAATGCACACCTTCCAGCAGCATATCGGTGCTCAACAAGCCGAAATGTGTGTCGTTGCGTTCCAAAACCGCCGCATCATCGCCAATCCCGGTATGCACCGGCAAATGAGGTGCCGGGAAGGCCGCAGCCAGATGATCGATGAGGCGAAATTCGCCCAGGCTGCTGATTTCGGTTCGTTCTTGTTGCGCGTCCTGTTCACTCATGCCGCAAAGATATTCCGCAGGCAGGCAGTGCCGTTGGTTTTTCAACGATTGGAGGTGCCGCTTCCGAGCTCCTTTCTTATATTCGCCATCCTATGAAGGCGGTTATTCCTGTAGCGGGTATTGGAAGCAGGCTCAAGCCACATACCCATACCCAGCCTAAATCACTGATTCCGGTGGCGGGAAAACCCATCCTCGGCCACATCATGGATCGCCTCACCAAGGCCGGTATCAAAGATTTCATCCTGATCATCGGCTATATGGGCGATAAAATTGAACAATACATCAGCCGTGAATATCCCGATTGCCGCTGCACCTTCGTGATTCAAACCCTCGGCAAGGGTACTGGCCACGCCATTTGGCTGGCCCGCGAATTCATCGAACCTGATGAAGAACTGTTCATCGTGCTGGGTGATACCATTTTCGAAGCAGACCTGCGCACCGTGCTGCAGTCGGAATGCTCCACCCTCGGCGTGAAGAAGGTAGAAGATCCAAGGGTTTTCGGCGTAGCCGAAGTAAGCGATGACAATTACATCACCAAGCTGGTTGAAAAACCCAAAATTCCCAAAAGCAATCTGGCACTGGTTGGCCTCTACAAAATCATGGAAAGCCGCGCCCTGCTGGATTGCATCCAATACCTGCTGGACAACGAAATACGCACACAAAACGAGTTTCACCTGACCGATGCGCTCATGTGTATGATCAGCCGGGGAATCAAAATCCGAACCTTTCCGGTGGAACAGTGGTTCGACTGCGGTAAAAAAGACATCATCCTGCAAACCAACCGCATGCTGCTGGACCGCATGGATGGCAGCAAGCTAAACAGTCCGCCGTTTTCCGGAACCATCATCGTAGAACCGGTATTCATCGGCAAGAATGTGCAGATCAAAGACAGCATCATCGGTCCGCATGTAAGCATCGGCGATGATGCCATCATTTCCCGCTCCATCATCCGCAATTCCATCATTGGTCCGTATGCCGAACTGCTCAACGCCATCATGGAAGATTCGCTCGTGGGCAGCGATGCCACCCTCGTGGGTGCCGTGCAAAGCCTGAACCTGGGCGACAGCGCAGAAATCAAGCTGAGCTGACATGAACTACCGCCCAGAAGCCCTCGCAGCCTTGTGTGGCGGAACGCTGTCCGGAAGTTCCCTGCAATCCGTGGTGCGCGTGGCCTTCGATACCCGCCGCCTTGTGGATGCCCGCGACGCCCTTTTTGTCGCACTTAAAACCGAACGCAACGACGGTCATCAGTACATCCCACAGGCACTCGATGCCGGCGTGCGTGTGTTTCTGGTTTCCTCGCTGCCGCAAGACTTGCCTCCCGACACAGCCTGGATCTGTGTGGATGATACCACCGCCACGCTGCAACGACTGGCCGCCGCCCACCGCAGCTCCTTCCGCATTCCCATCGCGGGTATTACCGGCAGCAACGGGAAAACGATTGTGAAGGAATGGCTCTATCAGCTGCTCTCCGATGATTTTCGCACCGCCCGCAGCCCCGGTAGCTTCAACTCTCAGATTGGCGTGCCCATCAGCGTGCTCACCCTGAAACAAAACGACCAGCTCGGGCTGTTTGAAGCCGGCATCAGCAGGGAAGGGGAGATGCAGCCGCTGGCCAACATCATCAAACCCAACCTGGGCATCTTCACCCACCTCGGCCCGGCGCACCAAAGTGGATTCCCCAGCCTGAAAGCCAAACTTGAAGAGAAATTCCGCCTTTTTGCAGATTGCGATGTGTTGGTCTGCGGCACCGATCAGCCGGAAGTGCGCGAGGCAGCTTCAGCCCTGCGCTCCCGACAGCCGCTCATGCAGCTCATCACCTGGGGAAGCAGGGAAGGGGCCAAGTTTCAGCTCGTGGCCGCCGAAACACAGGGTCCGTTCACGCTGCTAAAAATCAAACACCGCGGCTCCATCCTGGAATGCAGCATCCCGTTTTCCGATCAGGCTTCCATAGAAAATGCCATTACTTGCTTCTGCGTGCTCTACGCCCTGGAACGTCTGGATCCGGAGCATATAGAACGCTTCAAACGTTTACAACCCGTTTCCATGCGGCTGGAAGTGCTGGAAGCCTGGAACGATTGCCGCCTGGTCAACGACAGCTATTCCAGCGACCTCGATGCCCTGAAGGTGGCTTTGCAGTTCCTCGACCAGCAAAGTGGAAGCCGTTCTAAAGCGTTGATCATCAGCGACTTTGCCGATGCGGAGGCAAACCGGCAGCAGGTCTTTGAAAAACTGTCCGGCATGTTGGCTGCACACCAGATTCGTCGCGTGCTGGCCGTTGGTCCGGCGCTGACAGCGGCTGCCGATTGCTTCCACGGCCTCAACGTACGTTTTTTTCCCGATACCGAAGCCCTGCTGGCCGCAGTTCCCACCTTGCAATTCCACAAAGAGGCCATTCTGGTAAAAGGCGCCCGGCGTTTCCGCTTTGAACGGCTGGTGAAGCTGCTGGAACATAAGTCGCACAGCACGCGGCTGGAAGTGAGCCTGGATGCCTTGCGCCACAATTACAGCGTGTACCGCAAACATATTGGATCCGATTGCCGCCTGATGGCCATGGTGAAAGCCTTTGCCTACGGGAGCGGCGGACAGGAAGTGGCGCTGCTGCTGCAACATCAGGGCGTGGATTACTTCGCGGTGGCGTATCCGGATGAAGGCGTGGAGCTGCGCCTCGCCGGCGTGCACAAGCCCATCATGGTGCTGAATACCCGGCCTGAAACCCTGGACCAGATGGCGGAACACGCGCTGGAACCGGTGGTGTACAGTGTGGAATTGCTGGAGGCGATGGGCCGGCATCCCGCAGCTTTCGAATTGCCCATGCACCTGGAAATCGACAGCGGCATGCACCGACTGGGCTTTCAGGAAGCAGACCTTGCTGCTTTGCAGGAAGCATTGTCGCGGTACAGCCACCTGCGCATTGCCTCGGTATTTTCGCACCTTTCTGCCGCTGAAGACCCGGAGCTGGACGCGTTTACGCAGGTGCAAATTGCCCGCTTTTCTGGCATGTGTGCGGCCATTAAGCAGTATACCGGACAGGAGTTTATGCGGCACATCCTGAACTCTGCAGGGATGTTGCGTTTCCCGGAAGCACGGTTTGACATGGTGCGTCTGGGCATTGGTTTATACGGAATAGACCCAACTTCCGCCATCAGTCATGAACTGCGGCCCGTGGCCAGCTTCCGCAGCGTGGTATCACAGGTGCAGCATCTGGCGGCAGGCGAGGGTGTGGGCTATGGTCGGAAATCCGTAAGCGCGCATCCGCGCAGCATTGCCGTTGTGGCCGTAGGCTACGCCGACGGACTAAGACGCGAACTCGGAAACGGACGCTGGCATTTGCGCATTGGCCGCCACCTGGCACCTTTGGTGGGCAGCATCTGCATGGACATGTGCATGGTGGATGTTACCGGTCTGGATGTGCGGGCGGGTGATGAAGTCCTGATTTTCGGCACCGATCCGGATGTTTCGGCAATGGCAGCAGCTTGCGATACCATTCCCTACGAAATACTCACCGCCGTATCCCAACGGGTGAAGCGGGTATTTGTTAAGGAATAAGAAGCAAGTTCAGGAAATAGCCGGTTTAGCCAGCGTATTTAAATGGCTGAAATGGCTTCTTAAAGCATCCAGAAAAGTAGGATGAGCATGGTATTCCAGATTGAATTCTTTGGCAGTTTGTCTGACAATAGGTGCAATTTTTTTGTAATGCACGTGGCAAACGGTGGGGAACAGATGGTGCTCAATTTGGAAGTTTAGTCCGCCGATGAACCAGGCCAGCACCCGACTGCGCTCCGCGAAGTTTGCCGTAGTTTTTAACTGGTGTATGGCCCAGCTGTTTTCAATGCTTCCGTTATGGTCCTCTGCGCTGTAAAACTCCATGTCTTCGCCCACATGTGCCGGCTGTGTGGCCAAAGCGAGGATGATTCCGCTGATGCAGTGGTGCAGGAGGAAACCGAGTACGGTATGCCAGATGCCGAATGGCGACATCCAAAGAGGCAAGAAGAAGGTAACGGGCCAGTAAAACAGCTTAAGTACAATGATTTCCAACAAGGCCCTCCGATTGCTGCGACCCATCCGGGGATAAATGTCCAGCTTACGGTAACGCGCATATTGCTCAAAGTCCTTGCTGAGAATCCATACAAATGGATAAATCATGTAAAGCAGCACTACATAAAAGGCCTGGAAGCGGTGCATGAAATGATGCGGGTGGCGGGGTGAAAAGCGAATGATGGTTTTGCGGATATCTTCATCATGGCCCACAATATTGGTATAGGTATGATGAAATACGTTATGCTGTATTTTCCAGTTGATGTGGTACGCACCCACCAGATTGAGCAGGTTTCCCATGGCATCGTTCACCCATTTTTTCGCAGAATAGGCACCGTGGTTGGCATCGTGCATGATGGCCAGTCCGATGCCCACCATGCCCAGGCCCATCAGCGACCAAAGAGCGTAATGCAGCCATAGGGAACCGATTTGGCCGCTCATCAGCCAGCAAAGAGGGGTCAGGTACATCACCACGATGATGAAGGTTTTCCATTTCATCGCGGTATTTGCATGACGGTCTATGCCATTTTGTGTGAAATAATCATTTACCCGGCGTGTTAAAACCTGGAAGAATTCAGGATGCTGGTTTTTGTTGAAAGTCACCTGATGTGAGTTCATAAGTAAGTACTTCCTAAAAGTAGTTTCGAAAATAATAAAATGGAGTTTAATGAAACGAACCCTCTGTCATCATGAGCTTGTCGAATGACATCATTGCTTGCCTGCTCCTACTTGTAGGAGCCGAATGACATCATTGCGTGCCTGTTCCTACTTGTAGTGGGCCGAAGGGTCCTCCCCGCATCGCAAGCTTACGGGGCAGGCACAATAGTCTTTATGAAGACTAAGTGACTTTGAAGCTGCAGGA
>JBEDND010000023.1:0-49054 GCA_041170785.1 Bacteroidota bacterium
GTATTCATTAACTTAATTTAAATCGTACAATAAATTCGACAGAACAAGTGGTTGGTTCGGCATAAAGTTGTTTTTTCGGGATGAATGGCATAAGATTGTCGCCCAATAACTATCAAACAACACGCCTATGAAGAATTTCAAACCACTTCTCAAAGCGGTGATGTTGATCGGAGCATTCAGTGCGGTAAACGCCTGGGCTCAGACCCGACTCATCGTGGGAACTGTGAAATCCGCTAAGGATCAGAGTTCTCTGGCAAACGTTTCCGTGACCGTGAAAGGTACGAACATCTCTACCTTCACCGACAACGAGGGGCGTTACGCCATCAATGCACCACAATCCGCGAAGCAGATTGTGTTCTTGCTGAACAACTACAAGGGAATTACTTCTGACATTCCTTCAGGCTCGGATCCTTTGGATGTAATCATGGAAGAAGATCCCGTGGGCATGAGCACCATAACCATCACCGCTCTGGGCATCAGCCGTCAGCAGCGCGCTTTGGGTTATGCTACTCAAAACGTTTCCGGTAAGGAAATCACCGGTTCCGGTGAGCAAAATGTGGTACAAGCCATCAGCTCCAAGGTAGCTGGTGCCTTCGTTCAGGGTTCAGGTGGAACTCCAGGTGCTTCTGCGAAAATCATCCTTCGCGGTAATGCTACCTTCAATGGTAACAACCAGCCTCTGATGGTTGTTGATGGTGTGCCCATCGACAACAGCACCTCACAAACCACGGCCGGTGACTATCCCTTCAACATGAACCTTCAAGGGGTAAACCAGTCAAACCGCGGTGTGGACATCAACCCCGATGACGTAGAAAGCATCAACGTGCTGAAAGGCCCTGCTGCAGCGGCACTGTATGGTGTTCGCGGTGCGAACGGTGCCATCATCATCACCACCAAGCGCGGCAAAGCCGGTCGCGGTGGTAAGAACTTCAGCGCTACCTTCTCCAGCTCGGTAGAATGGAGCAAGGTGAACAAACTGCCTGAAATCCAGATGGCCTACGGTCAGGGTGGAACCGGTGGCGGTCGCCTGATTGACTCAGCAGGTGTGCGCAAAGCCTATGCAGGATTTGTTCCCCAAGGCTGGACCATTGTAGATGCCGGCGACCCAAGCTCAGGAACACCCGCCAGCTGGGGTCCTAAAGTGGCCAATCCCATCGACAACATGAAGGATTTCTTCCAGACCGGTGTAGCATACAACAACAACTTCTCCATCAATGCAGGTGGTGAACGCACAACCGTTCGCGCTTCTATTGGAAACCTTCGCCAAAGCGGTATTGTTCCAAACACCGAGTTCAAGCGTACCAGCGTTCGTGTGAACACCGATACACGTTTGACCAATAAAATCAGCTTCGGAAGCTCCATCAACTTCATCAACAGCGGTGGCATCAGGGCACAAAACGGAAGTAACCTTTCCGGCATTATGTTGTCTATCCTGCGCAGCCCGGTTGATTTCAACCTGCGCGGTGGCCAGGGTGAAGACTATTGGAAAAACCCCGATGGAAGCAACTATACCTACCTTCCTTTCTATGACAACCCTTACTGGTCGGCCTACGAAAATCCATTCACCGACGATGTGAACCGTATTTTGGGCAATACCTACATCACCTATCGTCCTCTGGACTGGATTGATGTAACTTACCGTGTTGGTATTGACCAATACACCGACACCCGCAAGCAGATTTTTGCGGTGGGTTCTAACCAGCCTGACAATGCTCCCGGTGGAGAAATCAACGAAAACATCCAGCGCTACAAGGAATTCTACAGCGACCTGCTGATTACCGCCCGTCGTGAACTGAATGAAGACCTGAACCTGAACGTGATTTTGGGTAACAACCTGAACAACCGTTTCAGCTCTGACCAGTTCCTCCGTGGCCGCGACCTGGCCATTCCGAATTTCTACAACCTGAGCAATGCCTCTAACCTGTATGCAAGCTCCGGCACCGGCCGCGTGAAAACCGCAGCGATGTACCTGAACGCTGAACTGGCGTACAAGAGCATGTTGTACCTGAACGTAACCGGCCGTAACGAATGGGCTTCTACCTTCGGCACCGCCAAGAGCAGCTTCTTCTATCCTTCTGCCAACGCTTCATTCGTATTTACCGAAGCCATCGGCACCAACAACATCCTGAGCTACGGTAAAATGCGTATTGCTTATGCACAGGCAGGTATCAACCCACCTGCATACGCTACCCGTACCTATTACACCCAGCCCACCTTCACCGATGGATTCACTTCAGGTTTGAACTTCCCTTACCTGGGCATGAACGGTTTCGGTCAGAGCAACGGTTTGGGTAACAGCGCCCTGGAGCCTGAGCGCAACACCGGTATGGAAATCGGATTTGACCTCCGCTTCCTGAAGGGCCGTGCCACCCTGGACGTAACCCTGTACAACCAGAAATCTACCAACATCATCCTTGGCATGCCGCTGGCGCCTTCTACCGGTTACAGCAGCGTAGTGCAGAACGCCGGCGAAATGCAGAACAAGGGTATCGAACTGGTGATTGGAGCTACTCCTGTTAAAACAGACAAATTCACCTGGGACATCAACCTGAACTGGGCCAGCAACAGAAACGAAGTGTTGAAACTTGCTCCCGGTGTGGATGAAATCAGCACCGAAGCTGCATTTGCATCAAACGGTTCTTATGCCATCGTGGGTGAACCTTACGGGGTAATCTACGGAACCAAGTGGCGCCGCAACGAAGCAGGTGAACTGCTGATTGGAGCCAACGGTCTTCCACTGGTTGATCCCAAGCGCGGACGTATTGGAAGCCCTTATCCAAAATGGTATGGTGGCCTGCGCAATACCCTGAGCTACAAAGGTGTAAACCTTACCTTCCTGTGGGACGTGCGTGAAGGCGGCGAAATCTGGAACGGAACCTGGGGCCGCATGATGCAGCTGGGCCGTACCAAAGAATCTGAAGCACGCGACCGCGAATACCTGATCGAAGGTGTACGCGCCAGCGATGGACAGCCCAATGAGCGCAAAGTGAGCGCTTACGACTACTTCCGTACCTTCAAAGGCGATGCCGGATCTTATGCATCTGAAAACGCCATTCAGGATGGAAGCTGGGTGCGTCTGCGTGAACTGGGTGTAAGCTACAATGTGAAGGTGGGAAGCAAATTCCTGCAGAGCGTTGACCTGGGAATCACCGGCAAAAACGTACTGCTCTTCACCGATTATACCGGTGTTGACCCAGAAACATCACTTACCGGCGCAGGTTCCAACATCGGCGGTTTCGATTACTTCAACAACCCCGGCATGAAATCCTGGATTGCCAACGTTAAATTCAACTTCTAATCCATCCTGAAGCAAGAACAAAAATTATGAAAAAGACAAGCCTTTTTATCGCAATGGGCGTTCTGCTGTTCTCAGCAGGATGTAAGAAATATGTAGAAGGTGAGGACATTTCTCCAAATGCTCCGGCCGCCGCTACTCCTCCGCTGATTCTATCAGCATCTGAACTGTCAGTGTTTGCCACCTACGGTGGCAACCTGGGCCGCATCACTTCTATGTGGGCACAACAAAATGCCGGCTGCCAGTTTCAGTCTGAAGCACACGACCAATATTTCGTGGATGAAGGAGATATAGGCAACGAATGGGATGTCATCTACACCCGCGGCCTGAAAAACCTCCGCATCCTGAAAAATCAGGCCGGTGCTGCAAACCCAACCTATCAGGGTATTTCCAATGTACTTACCGCATTGATGCTGGGAACCGCTACAGATTTATGGGGTGATGTTCCTTACAGCGACGCACTGAAAGGTGAAGACCTCCAGCTTTCTGCGGCTTACGACAAACAGGAAGATGTACTCAAAACCATCCAAAACCTGCTGACTGAAGGTGTAAGCCTGCTGAGCAAAGGTGATGATGTGATTATTCCCGGTGCCGATGACTACATCTACGGTGGCGACAACGAAAAATGGATTGGATTGGCCTACATGCTGAAAGCGCGTTACCACATGCGTACCAGCAAGCGCAACAGCACTTGGCATACAGACGCCCTGAAAGCCATTGACAGCGCCAGAGCCCATGGTGTTACTTCTGAAGCTGCCGATGCCAATTGTATCTTCGGTACCAACTCCAACGAATACAACCAGTGGTATGCATTCGTGAAGGTTTCACGCCGCAACTACATCAAGGCAGGCAAAACCTTTACCGACCTGATGAACAGCATCAACGACCCACGTCGCGCTGCCTACTTCACCAAGAACGACAGCGGTCGCTATGAAGGTTCTGCACTGGGTTCCAGCAACCTGAGAAACGTTTCTGAAATTGGCAGCTACTTTGCCAGCCCTTCAAGCGTAACTCCGCTGGCTACTTATGTAGAAAGTATGTTCATCGAAGCAGAAGCAGCACTGGCCGCCGGCGACAAAGGCCGCGCAGCTATGGCACACAACGATGCCATCAAGGCACACCTGTCACAGGTTACCGGATCTGCCGACCCTGCGTATGTAGCCGCTCAGGCCAGCGAAACCGCTGCCAGCATCACCCTGGAAAAAATCATGACACATAAATATGTGGCTGGTTATACCATGATGGAGCCCTACCACGACTGGCGCCGCACAGGCATCCCTGCCCTGGTGAAAAACCCGAACTCCAACCTGAGCGGTATTGCCCGCCGTTTGCCAACCTCTATCGACGAGCGTTTGTACAACACCAAGGCTACCGTTGTTCAGAATCTGATGGAGCCCGTTTGGTGGGATCAATAATCCCATCGATTCAGCTATGAAAGAAAAAGGCCGGTTTTACCGGCCTTTTTCTTTTTAAAATTTCGAAAAAAACTTCCCGAAAGGCTTCACCCTGAACCCCTCAAAGGGCCGTTGTTGATGGTTGCTTGAAAATAATCCTTATTCCCGCCAGGAAACCACAAGCACGGTTTTACTGCATTCCGTAACCTTGAACGCGCCAGACCGAATCAAGCCGGGTATGCACAACAGTTCCGATCCTGAATATACTAAGGGCATTAAGCGCCTTTGAAACATTGGAACATGCATGTTCGTGAACACATCGCTGACTTTGGTGTGCCCCCCTGAAAACCGCAACATACGGTCGCCCGGCAGCACACTGCGCACAACCAATGGCCACTTCAGCCCTTCCGCATCGAAATGCAACCATGTTGCGTTTCGTGGTAAATCATTGGCCAAAGCCACAGGCAACAACTGGATGCTGATTTCTTGTCCCAGCCAGTCCACGGTGGTTTGTTCCGGGCTGAGGTATTTCGTGGGCCGCGCTCCCTTGCTCAATGGAAGCAGAAACCATCCATCGCGATGGCTGTATAGTTCCCAGTCAGACTTTCCGCGAAAGCGGAGTCCGTTTTTTTCACCTGAAGCAAAAATACGCGCCGACAGTTCGGCATGAAACCCAAAAGAAGCCAAGTATTGCTTCAGCCAAAACAAACCCAGTGGCGCTTTCAAGATGTCTTCCCGCTTCAACTGCTGCTGCTGATTGGTTCCCCGAAGTACAAAACGGGCATCAAGCCGCTTGATGGCTGTGCGAAAGGACGTAAATACTGCATGGTGTAACGCCAACGCCTTAGCAAAGCGCGCATAGGCGGCGGAATCTTCCTTTTTGAGCTCCGGAATAGCCTGCAACCGGAACCTGTTGCGCGTGTAATCAAGCGAAGCATTGCTGCGGTCTTCACGCCACGTGATTCCTTCAGCCTCCGCATAGGCACGCAATTCCTTCCTGTCTGTGAAGAGCAATGGTCTTACAATAACTGCGCTCCCCTCTTCACGGCCAAGGATCCTACGCTCAGGCATCCCGGCCAGAGCGCTCAGCATATTTCCCCGCTTACGGTACATCCAAAAATGCTCTTCCTGGTCATCGCGATGATGCGCCAGTGCAACCACCGGGTATCCGTATTCGCGGCACAGTTCCCCGAATACGCGATAGCGCCAGGCACGTGCGGACTGCTGAATTTCTGCTTTGGGCAAGCCTTGCATGAAGGCCGAAGCATCGGAAAGATGACAAGGCATGTTCAGCCGGGCTGCCAGCTCCTGTACAAATTGCATGTCGCCCACACTTTCTGCACCACGCATTCCATAATACACATGCGCCACAGCACAGGGAATTCCTGCACGGTGAAACAAGTAAGCCATGACCGTGGAATCCATTCCGCCGCTGAGCGCCAACAACACAGGTGCGTTCTGTTCGGCATGAATGCCCAGCATGGATATGTATTGCCTGAACTTGTTTAGCACGTTATTTGCGCTTTGAACGTGTTGCGCTTTCTTCCTTCAAAGATAATCACGCTTGCAGCCATGCTTGGTTGCTGTTTGTCGCTGTCTGCCCAGCCTGTGGGCTTGCAGGGTGACCAGTTGACTTTTGAATCTTCCGGCGGGAAGCGTCTGCAGATTTTGGAGGGAAATGTACATTTCGAGCAGGACGGCAACGATGTGTACTGCGACCGCGCCGAATACGAGCTGAATACCAACCAGCTATACGGAACCGGAAATGTGCGTGTGCTGAGTAAAGATGGCGTCACCGTGAACGGCGGCGTGATCCGCTACGATGCCAACTCCAAGGTGGCTCGGATTGAACAAGATGTTGTTCTAACGGACGGCGAGATGGTGCTGAAAACACCCTGGATCAGCTACAATACCACCACGCGCATCGGCTTCTACAATCAGGGTGGGCATATTGTTAACGGCGATATTGACCTGAAAAGCGGTTCCGGCTCGTACAATCCGGCGAACAAAACCCTGTACTTCAGGCGGAACGTAGTGCTGTTGCATCCGGAATACAGCATGTACGGCGACACCCTGCAGTACAATACAGCCACACGTACAGCCTGGTTTTTCGGTCCAACAGAAATCAGAAGCGAAGACAACACCATTTTCTGCAATTACGGCTGGTACAACACCCGCAGCGGCAAGTCTCAGTTCACCAAAGATGTGGTGATTTATTCCAAAGAAAACATCCTTCGCGCCGACAGCATGAGCTATAACCGCGAGGCGGGAACCGGAAATGCCGTGGGTAACCTGGTGCTGCGCGATACCGCCCAAGGCCTCTTCATCTACGGCAGCAGCGGCCGCTACAATCGTTTGGAGCGCTATTCGGGCGTGTACGGAAACCCCGTAGCGCGCCGGCTGGAGCCCGGTGGCGATACCATGTACCTGAAAGCCGACACCTTTGTGTATTTGCAGGACAGCAGCCGCAAGGGCGGTTTGCTCAAGGCGTATCAAAGGGCAAGGGTTTTACAGTTGGCCTACGCCGCCGCCTGTGATTCTTTGGTGTATTCCGCTCACGACAGTTTGTTTACGCTGCACGGCACCCCGATGATGTGGAATGAACAAACCCAAATCAGCGGAGATACCATCAGGCTCTTGATGAAAAACAGAAGCATTGATAAGGTGCTTTTGCGCCGAAACAGTTTTGTGGCCATGAAGGAAGACAGCCTGCACTTCAGCCAGATTTCGGGCAACGACATGGAACACCTGTTTGGTGCCGATCGAAAAATTAGGAAAACCAAGGTTTTGGGTGATGGGAAAAGCGTGTATTTCATCAAAAACGACGACGGCAGCTTGGGCAGTGCCAATGTGATCTCCTGTGGTGAAATGACGTTTTACTTCGACTCTTCACGCATCAGCGAAGTGCGTTTTTATGGAAGCCCCGCAGGAAATGTGTATCCACTAAACCAACTTCCGGAAGGCAAGGCCGTGTTGCCCGGATTAAACTGGCTGGAAACTGCCAAACCCAGACTTGAGGAATTTGCCATCACTGGAGGCTGGCCGGTTTTGCCTTCGGCAGAAGCGAAACGCGCCAACCTGAAACAGGGCAAAGAACCCAAACCCTTGCAACAGGACCGGCCTAAAAAAGTAAAGCGCTGAACATGAATGGAATGAAGATGTAGGCTTATTTGCCGGTATTTTCGATATTCCCGCTATGATACATAGCTCAGGGGAACTGGTTCATGCCCTTAATCATCAGGTTGAAACGGCCATTGGCCTTAAATCGGCAACAGGGTATTTTACCGCGCTTTATGTCCGCATGAGCCGGGCGGTAGTTCAGGGAATTGCCTCAGGTCGCTTTGAGGACGGTCCGCGCATGGAACGCCTGATGGTGGTATTCGGGAATCGCTATTTGTATGCGCTGGAGCAATGGAAGCAGGCTCAAGACCCCGGCATGGCATGGAGCAAAGCATTTAACGCCTGCACTGCCAATCAGGTATGCATCCTGCAGCATTTAATGCTGGGCATCAACGCGCATATCAATCTTGACTTAGGTATTGCCGCCGGACAAATTGCGCCCGGAGCCGCCATTCAGGAGCTCAGGAGCGATTTTGAAACCATCAACAAAGTGATTGCCGGCTTGGTTGATCAGGTGCAGGATAAACTTTCGCGCCTGAGTTGGCCTATGCGCCTGCTGGACCGGCTAGCAGGAACGGGCGATGAACAGGTAGCAAATTTCAGCATCCACGTGGCACGTACTGCTGCCTGGCAGGTTGCTGTAACGTATGCAGGACTCAGCGATGAAGCCGGGCGCCGGGCCTGTATCACAGAAGTAGACCGGCTGACGGCTGCCCTTGCGGAACGCATCATGCATCCCGGTTTCCTGCCCAACCTGATTCTGAAGCCGGTAAAGTGGTTTGAACCCCATGATATAGTCGGAAACATCAAAATGCTGATGCAGGATTAATTGGCATCTGAGAGGAAAAATGAATGAAGATGGCCGGTCGCAGCCTGCCTGCGGTCAAACCTTCTTCACAAATTCACAGCGCAGCACAATGGCTGTTTTCTGAATGCGGCAATCGATTTCCGCCGGGTCGTCGGTGAGGCGAATATTGCCCACCTTGGTACCCCGCTTCAAGGTGGTGTTCATGCCTTTCACCTTTAGGTCTTTGATGAGGATGACGCTGTCGCCGTCCTGCAATACATTGCCGTTGCTGTCTTTTACGTCCATAAATGCACACCAAAGATAAAGTCTGATAGCGCTTCAGAAGCCAGCAATGACAAGCATCATCTCCCACCCAGCATTTGAATGAAAACAACTCGCTTCTTACCTGAACTCCTTGCCACTAAAATTTTTTCATAACACTCCGATTTGGGGGCAAAACAGGCTTTCGCAGACCCTGCAGTTATCACCCTTTGATGAAGCATCCGAACAAATAGGCTTCAAATGCACATCCACCTCATGAAGCTGGGTAAGCTTTTTTTCCATTGCTTCGCAGCATGAATATTGGATTGCTTCGCGAGCGCAAATCTCCACCGGATGAACGGGTAGCACTCACCCCGGTTCAGTGTGTAAGTATTCAAAAACGTTACCCTGAGGTGAAAATATGGGTGGAAAGCAGTTCTTCGCGGACATTCAGCGATGAAGAATACCGCTTCGCGGGAATTCCGGTAGTGGAAAAACTCGACCATTGTGACGTGCTGCTCGGCATCAAAGAAGTGCCACCTGAGTTTTTGCTGGAAGGAAAAACGTACTTCTTCTTCTCCCATACCATCAAGAAACAGCCATACAACCAGAAGTTGCTGCGCACCGCCCTGGATAAAAACATAGAACTTTATGACTATGAAACCTTGAAATGGGAGAACGGTCAACGGGTTCTGGGTTTTGGTCGCTGGGCCGGAATTGTGGGCGCCTACAACGCCTTCCTGACCTGGGGGCGGAAACGCGGCACTTTTACCTTAAAACCGGCCTGGCAATGCCATGACTACGCAGAACTGCTGCGTGAATGTGCCAAAATCAATACCGGACACATCAAGATTGCCCTAACCGGGGCCGGACGTGTGGCCAATGGAACCCTGGAACTGCTGAGGCAACTGAATATTTTGGAAGTTACTCCGGAAGATTTCCTCCTCCGCAATTACGAACAGCCTGTTTTTGTGCATCTGAACAGCCATGAACTGTACCGGCACAAATCGGGTAAGCTTTGGAACACGGCTCATTTCTACAACCACCACAGCGAATACGAAAGCAGTTTCCGTTCTTTCCTTCCCGTTTGTGACATGCTGATCAATGGCATCTTCTGGACCGAAGACCTGCCCCGCCTGTTTGAAAAATCCGATACCACCTGGCCCGGTTTCAAAATCAGTGTGATTGCGGATATTTCCTGCGATGTAGAAGGATCCGTGCCCATTACCGTGGATGCTACCAGCATCAAAGATCCGGTGTTCGGCTGGGACCCTGTAAAACAGGAACGCTGTGCACCCTTTCTGCCCGATACCATTGACGTGATGGCCGTGGGAAATCTACCCAACGAATTGCCCCGCGATGCAAGCAGTGAATTCGGTGAACGCCTGTTTCACGATGTCATCCCAGAGTTGTTTGCTGCTCAAAGTGTCATGCTGGACGCGGCCAGAATTACCCGCGGAGGAACACTCACGGAGCGTTTCGCCTACCTCAGCGACTACGCATATCCCGAAGAAGCATAAAGCTTTAGCGCAACATTACTTTTTGCGTGGCAGTAATGCCTTCGGTATTGCTCAGGAGCAGCAGATAGGTGCCGGATTTTAATCCTTTTGTATGAACAAGTTGCTGTGTACCTGTGCAATTTCCACCGATGAGCAAACGTCCACTCAGATCGTACAAACCCCAGGTAAATGTACCTGAAGTTGGAACCGAAAACCCGAAGGAACCCTCAGAGGGATTGGGGAAAACCTTTAGATTCAAGGCCCTTTGTGCTTTGTTCAAACCACTGGTAAATCCACCGGGAACCGGACCACAAGGTGTCGGCGCCTGAGGCAGATAACCAAGGTAATCAAGTTTAAAAGCAATCATGGAATACCTGCGGTGATCGTAAATACGCGCCTTGATTTGGGATGTATCGGAAGTGCCCCAGTAGTTCCCGGACCAGCTCCAGTTTTGAACCACCGGTGTACTTGTGTTGTTTAAAAAATATGCCGCGTAGGTGCAGCGCAGAAAGGCGTTTCCTGAAATGGTAAAACTGTCTTTGGCAATTCCTTTGGAAGGCAAATAGAGGCCGTAATAGGTGCTGTCCACAAAATTATCCCGGATGACAAAACGCCCATGCCCGGAGGCAAGTGCTGACAAATTGATTCCATAATAAATGCCCTTGAAAAAATTGCACTCAATCACTGCCTGTTTGGTGTGCGCCTGTCCATAAAGCCCATAATACGTATTGGTTCCCCCGAGAAACAAACATTTGCGCACCACATTGCTGCTGCCCATGTACAGATATCCCCCGTTGACGATGGTATCTTCGGTGAGTTCCAAATGCCAGTTCTTGTATGAATTGAAGACAGAATAACCATTGGTTCTGCCCAGAACTTTACTGTTGCTTAGGTAAACGTCCACCGAATCTGTGCTGGCGGAAATGGCATAAAATACGTCCTCGAATACACAGTGATGGGCATACACATCAGCCTTGCTGCTGCGCAGCGCCGTTCCCGCCTGTCCGGGCGCAAAATGTGTATACACGAACTTGGAACCCGCGCCACTTCCTTTTTGATACCCAACCGAACCATTATTGAATACCACCACCATGTTTTCCAGGCGAATCAAACTGTCTTTTTTACCCAAACATTGAAGTTCCCCGTTCACGAAGAGTGAAAATGAACCTGTGGACTGAATGCGCACTCCGGGCATCACAAGCAGGCTGCCGCCCTTGGCAATGGTCACCGAAGCATTCATGGTGTACGGACTGTTTGCGGCATCCAGAATGGTGATTCCGGTGATGCTGGCCGGGAGGGTTGCTGCCTGTGCACCCATGTTGAGACACAGGGAAAGAAGTGCGGTGCCAAAAATGCGTTTCATGGAAAAGTAAAAAACGAAAATATAGCATTAAACACCAGAATCCGATAACCTGTGGGCTCATGACGCAATCCAGACAAAAGAACCCGGTTTCCTGGCGGGATGAGAAACCAAATTCGACAGACAAAAATATTTGCATGATTTTTGAGGTGTGGAAATGAACGATTGATATTCATGCACACCAACCGCACTTTTACCATGATTAAGCCGGATGCCGTTGCCAACGGACATGCCGGAAAAATCCTTGACCACATCATCCAGGCCGGTTTCAGGGTAGTGGCCCTGAAGTACACGCAGCTGAGCACAGCTCAGGCAGAAGCATTCTACGGCATCCACCGTGAACGTCCTTTCTTTAACGATCTGGTTTCGTTCATGACCAGCGGTCCGATTTATGCAGCCATTCTGGAAAAAGACAACGCTGTAGAAGATTTCCGCAAACTGATTGGTGCCACCGACCCACAGAAAGCAGAGGCCGGAACCATCCGCAACCTGTTTGCCAAAAGCATTGATGCCAATGCCATCCATGGCAGCGACAGCAATGAAAACGCTGCCATTGAAGGCAATTATTTCTTTTCCGAGTTTGAGCGGTTCTGAGTACCGAACCAAGTATGAACATTTGGAAACCCCGGAAAATCCGGGGTTTCTGTTTTTTAGAAGTCGACCATGTTTGAAACCCAACTGTTGATTAATGAGCTGCGCGGCGCCGCAAATTCAGAGCTGGCGCCAGCCATGGCATCATACATGAAAAACCTGTTTCCGTTTCTGGGGATCAAGAAACCGGAGCGGGCCGCATTGCTGAAACCCTGGCTGCAGCAGGCACGGATTGCCACGTTGGAACAAATACACCTGGCCGTGCTAACACTTTGGGAACAGCCGGAACGCGAGTTCCAATATGCAGCCATGAACCTCATGGACACGAAAAAGAAGCAGTGGAATGCAGATAGCTTTGCCCTGATGGAGTCGCTCATCCTGCATAAATCGTGGTGGGATACCGTGGACCACATCGCGGCCAACCAAATTGGCGCCTACCTATTGCAGCAAACGCCCGATTTCAGGAGGAAGAATGCCCTGCGTTGGAGCAAACACCAAAGCATGTGGCTCAACCGCACAGCGCTCATCTTTCAGTTGAAATTCAAGCAACACACCGATGCAGATTTGCTGTTTCAACTCGTGGAAATCCACAGTGCTTCCAAAGAGTTCTTCATCAGAAAAGCCATTGGCTGGGCGCTGCGGCAATACGCCTATACCGCACCCGATGAAGTGCGCGCATTGCTTCAATGTACCCCATTGCACGCGCTCAGCCTGCGCGAAGCGTCCAAACACCTCTGAACAGAAGTTACCTTCATCGGGAGCTGCTGAACTACCCGCGCGCAGCTTTGTTACCTTTGCCTGAACATGGCCCGCGAACTCCACCAAGTACACACCTTTGCCAATGGACTCCGATTGGTTCATCAGCGCGTTAGTGGCACCCGTTTGGCCCACATTGGATACGTTATTCGCGCCGGCAGCCGCAACGATGGCGCATGGCCGGGCATGGCACATTGCTTTGAACACATGATGTTTAAAGGCACCGAAAAACGAAAAGCCATTCACGTACTCAACCGCCTTGAAACCGTGGGCGGCGAACTTAATGCATTCACTACCAAGGAGATAACCAGCGTTTATGCAAGTGTTACTACAGAGCATTTCAGCCGTGCCGCAGAACTGCTTACCGACGTGAGTTTCCACAGCGTTTTTCCGGAACATGAACTGCGCAAAGAGCAACAGGTAATCTGTGAAGAAATCAACCTGTACCGCGACACACCAGAAGAAAACATCTACGACGAATTTCAGGAACAGGTTTTTGAAGGCCATCCTTTGGCAGGAAATATCCTGGGCACGCCCGAATCTGTTCGTGGTATGAAACGCAAAGACCTGGTTGCGTTTAGAAATCAATACTACGGACCCGAGAATGTGGTTCTTGCTGTGGTAGGAAACATCAGCCTTCAACGAGCGATACGCACGTTTGAACCGCTGCTTGATAAGATTCCATTATATCAAAACGGGAAGCGCAACACAGCCGCGGTACACAAATACAAGGCTGAAAAAAACACCAAAACCACCGACCATGTGCAGAGCTACGGAATCTTGGGCAACCTTGCCTATCCGTATGTGCACCCCAAACGCTGGCCGCTCATCCTGCTGAACAACGTACTTGGCGGACCAGGCCTCAACTCCAGGCTCAACCTGGCCATCCGCGAGAAATATGGGTTCACCTATAGCGTGGAAAGCGGCTACGCCTCTTTCGAAGATTCCGGCCTGTTCCATTGCTACGTGAGCAGCGATAAAAAGAACCTGTATCGTGCCATCCAGCTTATAGAAAAAGAGTTAAAAAGGCTGTGTGATAAGAAATTGGGCGTCATCCAAATGCACAATGCCATCAACCAACTGAAAGGCCAGATCGTGATGTCGGATGAACACCGCAACGGACTGATGCTGCATCTTGGGAAAAATGTGCTGCAAAACGGCCGCGTGGACAGCCTCGAACAGGTACTTACCAAGATAGATGCCATCAGGTCGGAAGATCTTTTGGAAGTTGCCAATGAAATCTTCAATTTCGAACAACTAAGTTATTTGCTGTACCTACCTGAATGATTCCGGCACATATCAGGAAATACATCATCGCAGGGGAAAGCGAAACGCTTGATTTCAAGCAAACCATCAGCAGCGCAGCCAAAATTGCCAAAACGATGGTGAGTTTCGCCAACCACAAGGGTGGAACCATCCTGGTAGGCGTGCGCGACAACAAAACCATCGGCGGCATCAAGAGTGAAGACGAAAAATACATGCTGGACTTGGCCGCACATTTCTTTTGCAAGCCAGAAATCAACCTGGTGTTGGTGGAACACGAGGCAGAAGGGAAAACCATCATAGAAGCCATCGTACCCAAGGGCACAGCCCGCCCCTATTACGCCAAGGATGAACAAGGAAAATGGTGGGTTTATGTTCGGGTGAACGACCAATGTATTTTGGCAAGTAAGGTTACTGTTGATGTGATGAAACGCCAACAGAGTCCATATGACAAAACCTTCAGTTTCACTCCTTTAGAGCGAAACATCTTGCGCATGATTGAAACCCAGGTGAAGGTTACCATGCCTCAGGTTTGTCAGGCATTCAACATCAGCAGGCGCCGCGCCACACGCATCCTGGTGAACCTGTTGAGCGTGGGCGTATTGCGCAGCCATACTACTGAAAAAACAGAGTTTTATTCGCTCGGCGAACCGTAAAGGCATTTACCGGATCAGGTGGAATGTGGCCTGATGCCAATGCCGCACACCCTGGTAATCCTCCAGATTCAGCAAAACCACGTAAACGCCGGCAGGAACAAGACTTCCGCGGAAGGTGCCATCCCAGGGTTCGCTGTTCTGGGTTTGATAAATCAACTCGCCCCAACGACTGTAAATCTTCATGTCATACGCCGTGATTCCCTGTCCAACAGGCCCGAAAACCTCGTTCTTTCCGTCGCGATTCGGCGTAAAGGCATCCGGTAAATACATCGTGTATATAAAGCTGATATATACCGGCTTGCTGAACGTGTCTGCGCAACCTTCCTTATTCGCAACATATTGAACTGCACGATACCATCCACTGTCGGCATAACGATGCACAAAATCGCGCTTCACATGTCTGTTTCCATCGCCGGTCGTGTACCAAAGCGTATCCGCCCCGATGCTGTTGTCAAAGAAGCTGATTACCGGGTTCAATACCGTGGCACCCTCGTCGGGTAAGGTGGTGAAACCGGCTATCGGCATCGGGTGAACGACTACCCGCTTTACGGTGTCATACTGACAATTGTAACTGGTGGAAATGGAGTGCTTCACCAGATAAACGCCTTCGCGCTTGTAAGTGTAAGTTGGGTCCTTGGCTGCAGAAGTCCTTCCGTCGTTAAAATCCCAGAAATACCTGGAAATGGCGGCACCGGGTGAAATGCTGGCATCCTGAAAACTGGTGGCATTTCCAAAACATACCGTATCTGCATTAAAGTTAACAATCACCTTATCATAGGTAGCCACCGTTTTCACCGCGGAATCTGCGCAACCACGATCACTGTATGCCAACAACGAGACGCGCCAGGTTCCTGCAGAAGGATAAGCATGCGTAGGGTAGCCAACGGCCGCGGTGTCGCCGTCGCCAAAATTCCAGCGGATGGAACGCACGATTCCGCCAGCCAGACTGATGGTGTCGCTGAAACTCAGTTTGTTGTCGTAACACTTATTGGTAAAACCAAAGGCAACCCTGGGAAGTGCATGCACCCGAACCGTGGTAAACGTGTCGTACACGCATTGACGGTCCGTTAGGATGCGTAAATCAACCCGATAATTTCCCGGAGTCAGGTATCTGTACAGTTGATTCTGCGAAAGCGAGGAATCTCCGTCTCCGAAGCGCCAGATCCAATTTGACGGTATTCCGTTTCCAACATAAGTTCCTTCAAAACGGCCATATTCCTTGTGGCAATGGTTGGAAGTAGCAATCTGTGGTCTTGCCGCACCATGAACTACCACATTCTTTAGTACTGAATCGCGACAACCCTGTTCACTTTCTTCCATCAGCTTCACCAGATAAATTCCACCTATAGCATAGCGATGCAGCGGATGAATCAATGTTGAAGTTGAACCATCGGCAAGGTCCCAATGGCGTTTGGCAATTCTTCCTGTGGGAATTACAGAACTGTCTCTAAACCTGCTGTAGTTGCCTTCACATACGCTGTCCACGTAAAAATCAGGACGTGGCAAAGGATAAACCCAAACTGAATCCGTCAGGCTGTCGGCACAACCAAAGCTGCTGCGCACGTGCAGGTACACGCGGTTGAATTGTTCCGTGCTGCTGCGGTGGGCAATTTTTGCAGTTTGGTAACCGGAGGTTCCATCAATCACCCAGCGATGACTTTGCAGCACATCGCCTTGCAACACAGAACGATCTTCGAAATACAACGTATCGCCAAGACAAACAGACTGCACGCTGAATGCGGCCACTGGTCTGGGATAAACCACAACCTCCTGCGCTATAGTATCTGAGCATCCCAGCACACTGCTGCTGACCAAACGTGCCAGGAAGGTATCGGAGGCAGCATATCTGTGTTTTACGGACCCCCCTGACAGGGTAAATCCATCACCCGGAAGCCAAACAGGAAGCGACAATGTACCGCTGCTTAGGGAACTTTGATCCACAAACAACATACTGTCGCCGAAACAAACCGGATTTGCCGTGAATTGTGCGCGGGGTCTGGGTTTCACATCCACCGCTGTTTCAAAAGTATCAAGGCAGCCGGCATCGCTCTGGCTGATCAGCCGGACTGGTTGCATGAACATGCCCTTCATGTCCACAACGTGCTCCGTGCCGTTCAGGGTATCTTTGGTACCCAACTTCCAGTACCGCGAAATAATAAGGCCCTCTGCAAGTGTGCTTGAATCTGTTACGCGCAATTCCTGGCCCTCACAGGCAAAATTCCAAACAAACCTGGAAACTGGATAAGGCATCATATTCACCCTGCTGGTATCACTGCGCATACATCCATTCTTATCCACCGCAAAAACCTTGTATGTGGTTGAAGCTGCGGGCGCTGCCAGCACAGTTGAGCCGCTGGTATCTGACAATCCCGCGGAAGGAAACCAACGGTAGCGTATGGGCGATGCGCTGCCGGAGCCTGTTGCAGAAAGCAACACCGGCCTGCCCCTGCAAACGGAAGTATCGGCCAAACGCGCGGTAACAAAAGGCAGTGGATGCACTTCTACGTTTACCGTATCGCGGCTGATGCACAGCCCGCGAATTGTGGTTAGATTCAAAGGATAGGATTCGGAAACCCCTGATTGATTGACCAGCAGACAGCGCGGCCGGGCCAATGTTTCGTCATCGACGGCAGCCGCAGGTTCCCATAAATACTTAAATCCGCTATTGGTAAACGTGCCCAGACGCAAACTGTCGCCTTCGCAAATTCGCTGATCCGGACCGGCATTGGCTAAAGCAGGCGAGGGGAAGCGCAGCTGGCGGAAGGTACATGCACAACTGGCTGAATCGAGTACCGCGATGAGCGCACACGAATAACCGGCGCGCACACGAAGCGTTCTTTTTACGGTGCGGATGGCATTGGCCGGGAAAGAACCTTTCAGCGTATCACGTCCGAGCAAGGGGTCACCAGCGGAGACGGTTCCACTTCCATCGGCATCGTAGTGATATCGCAAAACAGCCGGTTTGCTTGCGCTTGACCAAACCCCTAAATTCTGAATATCGTAATGCACTTGCACCTGTTCACTGTCGTTGTGGAACTGTTGGGTATTGATGCTTCTCATCACAAAACCGGGCTGTGATTTAGCCAATGGTGGTGTAATGTTTGTACTGCCGGTGATTACATTGATTTTGCACTTGGAATTGTCCTTCACACAAACAACTTCCTGCCGCACCACGGACTGACCGTACAAATCCTGTGGACCGCAGCCAAAGTAGCTTCCATCGGTTTGGTAACGGAATGAGAACTCAATGGAATCGCCGGGTTTGATGCTGGTAGGTAACGACCATTCCACCTCCTGTGCTCCGTTGATGTTTCTCAGGTTTACCTTGTGTGGACCGTTTCTGATGCGGTTCAGCGAAGATGTGTCATAGACCATTCCTTTCGGGAAAAGGATTTGAAACTTGTCTTCTGTAGCAGTTGTATCGGGACCTAAAACCAATACCCGCACCCGCATGTTGCCGGGTTTCTCGCAGGGAAGGATGGAATCTGACCACATCCGCACCTGGGTGAAGTAGGGCCGAACGGCGTTTTTAATATCCAAAGGATAGCTAACCACAGGAATCACAGGTACCGGATCTCCGCAGCGCAAACTCGCAGAAGCATTCACTTTCAGGTAGCTGCCAGAAGCATAATCACATGTGGTACGCACCCTGAAGCTGACCAGCATCTTGTTTTTAGAGGTATCGGTAGTTCCGCTAAATCCTGAAGCAAACAGGCTGCTTAGCGCTGCCAGATCCCACTGATACGTAATGCCGCTCAGTAGTTTTGGCGTAGGAATGCCCGTCCAGGAAGATTTCATTGGGTATTTCAAGGAAACACTGCCCGGAACAACTTCAAGTCCGGGAGGAAGGTTGATTTGGATTTTGGGTTGATAGGCTGTGGTGGCCTGAATATTCTCAAGCAAAATGCGGTAAGGCGTTTCTGCACATAAATCGGCTATGCTGATGGAATCGCTTAAGGTAAGTTGCAGCCTCGTATTTTGGGGTTCCAGAAACAGCGTGGTTTCATTGGGTGAACATTTGTAATCTGTGAATGACTGCGGGTATCCGGTACAGTTCCAGCCGGCAAAAATGCGGATGGAATCACGGGCACAACTGGTATAAACAGCCCGCACTTTAAAACGTCTGCTCTGGTTTAATCCCAGCGCACCGGCCCTGTAAATTCCATTAACCGGCTTGATGACCGTATCGCGAACCGCATCCCTGATTTCAACAACCCTGATGCTCCCGCCCGTTTGCGGACTGAGCCATACATTTAATGCTGTAAAACTGGTAGAAGGATTGGTATAGCGCAACTCCCACTCTGCCGTGTCTTCATAAGCGTACACCGTAGGAATGGTTGCCTGCAGCGACAAAGCCGGTTTGTTGAATTGCAGAAAGTCGTTATAAGCAGGAACCTTTGAGTTTACGGTATCAAAACCCTTGCCCATATTTCCCTGCCGCTCCATGATGAAATCATAATGGACCGGCTGTGCACCGGCCGTAGAAAGATCGCATCCGGGTTGGATTAATGCCTGGAAATACCCATAAAATCCATCATCGCTTGGAAACAAGCGCCCACCCGAATCGCTGTACAGTTTTCCAATGTCAAAAACAATCGGATTGATGGCGCCTTTGGAAGCTTGCAAGGTGTCGTACCGCTCCAGCACACTGGCATTTGTGCCGGCAGTTCGGTATTGACCTATTTGACCGAGTACCAAAGTCGCACCGGTAGGAAGATACAGGCGCACCGCTTTCAGTTTGCTCCAAGAACGGTATTCGAACGGGAAGTGATTTCCTCCGGCATAATTCGAACAGCAAGGTCCGATACTCAGGTAAAAGTTCTGGCTGATGTACAACTGATTGCAATTGTTCACATTGTAGGTTCCGGGAGCCCAGTTCACATAAAAAGAACCGGTAACCATCACAATTCCGGAGAAACTGTCGCACTGAAAAGACTGGCTGTTATTGGGGTTGGGAACAGAACCGAAATAGAACCTGTTGTCAAACCGCGTAGGATAAACGGTATTACCAATATTCTTTGCCACGCGGTAACGTACCACCAGTTTCACACTGTCGTTATGGCTATACAAATAGGTAGGTGCGAAACAACCTCCTGTTGCAATGCTGTCAATGGTAAAATCAAACCTGAAGGTTGCATTCAGCCCGGAAACCGTTTTGCGCCAGCGCACCCGATTACAGTTTCCTGAGATCTTGCTTCGGCCTTTATACACTTCCAGGTGAACGCCAACCACATCCAGAACACTGCCATAGGAAACTACCGATTCTGCATAGCCAAAGCGCCACAGAAAACTCGAACTGCTGCGCTGCACTTTACCATAAAAAACAGACGTAATGGTATCGCCAAACATGGCCCGTTCGGCGCGGATTTTTGTTTTATCAACGGACCCTGAGGTATCAGGTTTTCCATTGTTGTCATTGTCGGGAAGGCCATAGCTGGTTCGCGCTACGGAGAAATTACGGAACAACATCCCACCGTTGCACGCGCTGCCACAATGCAAACGCACCTGCGTGGTGGTGCAGAAATTCCTCAGCCATAATCCAGGATGACAGGAAAAGTTGGGATTATACAGGAATGATACACTCAGGCTCTTGTTGCTGTTTCCGCTGGCTTTCGCACAATCGGCCTTCAGGTAAATCAGCAATTCACCATTGTTGAGTGAAAATGGAGCCGGGTGCTTGAAAAAAGCCCGTACGGTATCGCCTATTTGCCGCACAGAATCCGGTTTCCAGATTGCCGTGAGGTTGGCATTCTCAAAATATATGTCGTTGGTACTTAAACTGTGCGACAACCCTACCGGAAGCACCAAATCCACCCTGTATCGTGCAGAACTATGTGTGACCAGAAAGCTGTTGCTGGCAATTTGATAACGGAACAACTTGGTTTCCGTTTTTACAATATCGGTGGGCGTAAACGCCGACATGGAACTGCCAGACCAGGTAGGCGTATATCCGTAAGTCCAGTTGCTGGTGATGTTTCGCTTGCACTGATCTGTGTACCTGCTTCGGTATTGCCAGCCCAGACTCCAAAATGCAACATTGCAATTGGTAGGCACACAAGTGTACATGTCCCACTCTAAATACAGCGTATCGCCGGGTTTCAAAGTACCCGCATTGAAGCGAAACATCCCGGGCTGCGGCGGACCAAAACAATTGGTTGCCGGCAAACTATTTATTCTGATGGAATCTACCCAGGGTTTAAATGGCGTTCCATTGTATCCCATCCTGACACGAATACTTCCGGTATCAATCCTCGAGTACAAGCCGTTCACAAAACCGGTTCCATTGCTTTGGGCGATTTCGAGGAACACATCTGTTGCGGCCATCTGCCCCCGGTTGAACACACGCAGCATTTGTTTGCTGACACTTTTGCCATCGTAGCAGGTATTCAGCGATGGTGTTGCCAGAAATGCTATGTTCGGAGCACGGCCATTAATGGTAACTGCGCCATTGCTTTTTACCGTCTGACAAATAAGCCCGTCGCAACCCCAACTCATTTCTACCGCCGTGGACAGCCTGCTGCAAGCCATAACCTCCATACTGTCATTGAGCAAAAATCCTTCATTCTGCTCCAACAGCGTATCCTTATCGCCTATGGTTTTGATGAACGACGCATCGATCAGTGTAATGACCGTATCACCCTTGATGGTGGTAGTTCCGCCCAAAGAACCATAGCAACGAACATCACCGCCGTGAATACGCACAATCCGCAATGAGCTCAGTGGGCCTTTGCCAAAGTTGCGCACGGTAAATCCACGCACAAAACGGTCGCCCACATTCCCGCTGAAGGTTTGGTTGCTGATGGAGGCAAATCCGGGCGAGGGTAAGTTCGCCGAAAAGGAAACAGATGTTGCGGCATCAAAACTCCCCAAATAATCCACCCGTGCCTGAATCACAGGAACGCCGCTGGCATTCAGAAAACTCAGCAAGTCACAGTTGGAACGAAGCCGGTAGCCGAACGTAAAGCGCTGACCCACACTCATGGTTGGTGCCGAAAAAATGGGTTTGTTCAGGTCGCTGATGTTCGACTCGGACACGCCTGTTCCACTGGCTGTTCCAGGAACATAAAACACCCCGGGGGGGAGGCTCAGCGTTACCTTCACATTGCTGATGGTACTGGAGCTGATGTTGAATACCGTAACACGTGTTGTATCGCTGCCCGAACAAATATTCAGATTCCTTGGGATGCCGGTATTGATGCTCAGTTTATTTCCCTGAGCAAGCATTCCGGCTGGCAGGATAAAGAGCCACGAGCTTAATAAAAACCAATAAAAACGGTTTCCTCCCACATGTTCAAATGTAGGTTTTTCTTGAATAAAGACCCATATGATGAAGTCAAGCTACCTTTGCAGTTCAATGATGAATAGAATTGTAGCCATCGTGGGCCGGCCAAATGTTGGCAAAAGCACTTTATTTAACCGGCTTACAGGCGAGCGAAAAGCTATCGTTGATGACTTCAGCGGAGTTACCCGCGACCGCCACTACGGAGAAAGTGACTGGAATGGAACTACGTTTATGGTGGTTGATACCGGTGGTTTTGTGCCTGAAAGCAATGACGTTTTTGAAAAAGCCATCCGCGAACAGGTACATATTGCCATTGAAGAATCTGCTGCTTTGTTGTTTGTAGTGGATGTAAGTTCCGACATCCATCCTTTGGATGAAGCATTTGCCGATGTATTGCGGCGCTCAGGAAAACCAGTGTTGTTGGTGGTAAACAAAGTGGACAGTCCGAAAGATGCGCCGCAGGCAGCCCAGTTTTTTGCCCTGGGTTTTAAAGACGTTTTCGACATTTCTGCCATTACCGGCAGTGGTACCGGAGAACTTCTAGACCAACTTGTTTCCATCATCAAAGCCGACGAAGCTGCACAGCTGCCAGAACCCGAAGCCACAGCAAACATTCCAAGGATTGCTGTGGTGGGAAGACCCAACGTTGGAAAATCATCCTTCGTGAATGCCTTGATTGGGCAGGACAGAAACATCGTTACCGATATTGCCGGAACCACACGCGACAGTATTCATACCCATTACAAAGCCTACGGCAAGGATCTTTTGTTGGTGGACACTGCCGGAATCCGCAAAAAGAGTAAGGTTCAGGAGAATATTGAATTCTATTCTGTGATGCGCTCCCTGCGCGCCTTAGAAGACGCAGATGTTGTAGTGTTGATGATTGACGCCACTTTGGGACCGGAAGCTCAGGATTTGAATTTATTTTGGCTGGCACACCGCAACGGAAAAGGAATTGTCATTCTGGTCAACAAATGGGACCTTATCGAAAAAGAAACAAATACCATGAAGGCCTACCAGGAAGACATCCTTGAAAAACTTGAACCCTTCACCGATGTGCCCATCGTATTCGTTTCAGCCCAAAACAAACAACGCATCTATCAGGCATTGGAGGAAGTGATGCATGTGTACGATAACATGCAGCGCCGCATTTCCACCCGCGTATTGAACGACTTTCTTCTTCCCGTGATTGAACATTACCCGCCACCCAGCCGTAAGGGTAAGTTCGTCAAAATCAAGTATGTAACCCAGCTGCGCAGCAAGCGCGTGGCTTTCGCACTGTTCTGCAACCTGCCGCAGTACGTGGCTGATTCTTACAGCCGCTATCTGGAAAACAAACTCCGCGAAGAATTCGATTTCAAAGGCGTTCCCATCAGCCTGTTTTTCAGGGAGAAATAAGTTCCTGATTCAACCTTTAGTTCAAGCCGTGCTCCATACCGGCAACATTGGATTGCCCGGATGTTGTTCGAGAAACAGTTCCATCAGCAACACATCGTGCCATATTCCGTGTTTATACCCGGATTTTCTTAGGATGCCTGCGGCTTCAAAACCGATATGCTCATGCAGCGCCACACTTTGTGGATTGGGCAGCGTGATTACTGCATACACGTTGATCAAGCCACGACGACGCAACTCCTGAAACAAACTGTGATACAGCTGCGTTGCCAGCCCCTGACGGCGCGCTTGGGGATGAATGTACACCGAGCATTCACAACACCACTGATAGGCCGCCCGTTCCCTGAAACGCATGGCATAGGCATAACCCAAAACCTGTGTTTCTGAAACCGCCACCAGCCAGGGATATTGCGTGCACACCGCATGAAAACGCTCCCGAAAAGCAGGCAAGGATGGAATTTCGTACTCAAACGTAATGGCTGTATCCCGGACAAAAGGCGCATAGATTTCAAGGATTTGCGGTAAATCCGCCTCAACAGCAGGTCTGATTTGTGCCATCGTTATTAACGCACTGCCTGCATGAAGAAATCATTCATCGGTTTACCGGCCCGGTAAGCTTCCATCAATAGGGAAACGGCATCTGCGTCAATCAGCGCCTCAGGCTCAAACGTATATGCATAATACCACTGTTTGTTTGTGATGAGCGGTTCCTGTAATGCGTACTTGGACAAATCGGCGGGCAAACGCTTTTGAACCTCACCCTGAATTCCGCCAAAAAAACGCCGGAACGCGGGTGCTTCAAGTTCTATTTTCAAGCCCGCAGGATTGTTGGCCAGATGGCGGCGAATACGTTCAACGGTAACAGAATCAGGATTGTAAATTCCCATATACACCGCACATTGCTCCACTCCGATTTGGAAATAAAAACCGGGATGTTGCATGTCTTTTTTGCCCTCCGGTGCAAAAGCAGCCGCCATATGCAACTTGTACGGTTCCTTGTTTTTGGAGAAGCGTATGTCGCGGTTAATCCGAAAAATCAGTTCCGATGTTTTTTGTGCATCAAATGGAGGGCCCAGTTGCTCCTGAATGGCTGCAACCAGTTGGTGAAAGGGTTGTTTCACGTGTTTTTCATAGTCTGTGCGGTGTTCGTCGAACCAGGATTTGCGGTTGTTTTGGGCCAATCCTATGAAAAACTCGAAGAAGTCAGCGTTGATGGTTGGTTGCATCTGTTCCAAAATTAATTACTTCCGGCTTTGACGTTTCAGTTGCGCCACCAAACCACTTTGCGCCACCTCGGCATTCTGCACATGGAGGTAATCACCGCCACCGGCTGTTGCTACCTGTTCCAGGAACTCGAGTGGCTTGAGGGCATTGCCAAATCCGATGGTGCTGAGCATGATGCCCTGATTTCGATAGGATGTAACCAGTTTCAACAGCTCATCGTTGCTCATGGTTCCGGCGGTAAACACCCCATCGGTAGCCACGATAACCTGGTTGTTTCCACCTTTGATCTGCTCTTTAAGGGCTGTAGCATAAGCCAGTCGGATGGCAGCCGCGCCATTAGTTCCTCCTGCCGGCACAAGCTGGTCTATCAAACGCAACAAACTATCAGGCTGATGAATCCAGGCAGGCGCAAAAATAATAGACGCCGTACCGGCCATGGTAATTAGGGTAACTTTATCCATCGGACGAAGTGCCACAGCCATTCCGCTCATGGCCTGTTTCAGGAACAAGAGCTTGTCTTCCTTTTTCATGGAATAACTCACATCAAGCACCATCACAATGTTGTTGGCATTGTAAAGGCGCGGGTCAAGCTGCGTTTGTGTAACTGGAGCGGTATCCCGCACTGGCTCCGGTTCAGGTTCAGGTTCAGGCTCAGGTTCAGGCTCAGGCTCAGGCTCAGGTTCAGGCTTTGGTTTCGGTGGCATGGCAATGACCGGTTCATCCTCAGGAATGAACACCGGATCAGGATTGCGCACCGGTGGCGGCGGTGTTACCACAGCCACCGGTGGTTTCACTGGATCCAGATAAACCACCATAAGCTTGCGGTAAGCTTCAAGCAGCACGGCGGCATAATAATCTGCAAAGCCCTCTTTGCGCACTTCAACCATGTATTGCCCCGGAGGAATCAACATTTCATAAGCAAAACCGCTGCGCTCCAGTGGAACACGTCTTCCGTTTTTGTAATGAACCTGAATATGTTGCGGTTGCAGGATCTGATCTGTTTCACTGTTCCGTACCTCGATGGTAAACACCTTGCTTTGCTCGTCATGGCTTGCCGGCCCGCTGTTAACCGTTGGGCAACGCAGTTGCGCTTCAGGATTAAAACCCTTAATCAAGCCCTTCAATCGGAAATTGATTGGTTCATTTCTCAGGTTCACATAAACAGGAACCTCATGTTGAAACGGCCCTTTGACCCGGGCGTAATACACAATGGAAATGGTTCCGGTTTCCCCGGGTTCCAGACTCTTGGATGAATAGGTAACTTTGTAGTCTTCATTGTAAAATACCGGCAGGAAAACCAAGGGTTTGACTCCGGCATTTCTGATTTGAAATCTGGCGGTATCATTTTTCCAGAAATTAACCGCACCAAAATCCCACACATTACGATCTACAGAAATTTGTTGCGCCTGCGCGGGAAAAACACACAGTGCTAACAACAAAACGGAACATATGCCAAGGTGTTTCAACATTCGTTTGTTTTTTTTCATTCAAAAACCAGACCGATAAATATTCAACGGATGATTCATGATTCCAATTGCATGGCCAATTGTGCAAAAGCGCGCCAATGTAGCTGTTCTGCCCTTTTTTTTGCCAGTTCCTCCGGAACCTTTAAAGGAATACCTTTAAGGGCATTGGATAGTGTTTTCCTTCGTTGGTTGAATGCGGCTTTTACCACAGTTCGCAACGCATTCCAACCACATTCTGGCAAATCTTCTTCTTTCCTGATACAACTAATCACCCCGGATTTCACTTTAGGTGGTGGCGTGAATGAGCCTTCCTGAACGGTAAAGTTGTATTGCGCCTGGTAATAGGCCTGAAGCAACACCGACAGTATTCCGTACTCTTTGGAACCTGGTTCAGAACAGAGTCTTCGGGCAACTTCTCTTTGGAACATCCCTCCAAACCATTGAACCTGTGTTCGGTGTTCCAACACTTTGAACACAATCTGGCTGCTGATGTTGTATGGATAGTTACCAACCACGGCGGCATTCCCTGTTGGACCAAGTACGGCACTCAGATCGGCCTGCAGCAAATCAGCTTCGAGCAATATAAAGGACTCTTTGTACGGAACATTGTTCAACCACGCCACAGATTCACCATCCAGCTCAATACAGCATAAGCGACCGTGGAAGCGCGGAGCAAGGTGTTTTGTAAGCATGCCTGTTCCCGGTCCGATTTCAACGACAGGACTGCAGGAAGTGGGCACAAGCGCAGCAATGGAAGCTGCAATGGCTTCCGAATTCAGAAAATGCTGACCCAGGTGTTTCTTGGGTTTGACGCTGTTCGCCATGACTACAAGGGCAAAGGTGTTGTTTTGGTATGGAAATTGTATTTCTTTGAGCCAAAAATACGCTTAGACCTATGAAAAAAATCCTGACCATCGTGGCCGCGGGCATCATTGCTACCGGTGCAGCATTTGCTCAATCACCAGGAAAACCAGCACCCAAGGCGAATCCGAAGCCTGCCGCCAAACAAAACACCAAGGCAGCTCCAGCAGCAAACAAGCCAAAACCAGCCCTTGTTAATGGTGCGAGTATCGCTTTTGAAAAAATGGAACACGATTTTGGAACACTGACGATGGGACCACAGGCCGCTGTAGCTTTCAAGTTCAGCAACAACGGTACCGAAGCAGTGGTACTTACCGATGTGCATGCATCTTGCGGTTGTACCACTCCGGAATGGCCACGCGAACCCATTGCCCCGGGTCAGAATGCTGAAATCAAAGCCATTTACAATACCGCAGGCAGGCCCGGATATTTCGAAAAAACAATTTTTGTGACCTACAACGGCAAAACTGTAGAACTCAAAATCAAAGGCACTGTTCAAAACAACGGCAGCGATACGCCAAATACCAACGGACAACTTCGTTAATTTCCTAAAGCATCAACAACCAACCAATGAAAAACATCTTACTCTCCATTACCCTCTTGGGTTTCGGTTCCTGCACCTTCGCACAACAAACCGAAACTACACCAGCCAATCAGGTTCTTAAATTCGAAACCATGTCACATGATTTTGGTACCGTTTACGAAGGAACCATGGCTACCTACGACTTCAAATTCACCAATACCGGTCAGGCGCCCATCGTGCTTTCCAACGTGCAGGCATCTTGCGGTTGCACTACACCCAAATGGCCCCGCGAACCTATTGCTGCTGGCCAAAATGCGGTGATCACTGCACAATACAACAGCGCCGGCCGTCCAGGTTCGTTCCACAAAACCATCAGCGTCTATTCTGATGCCGGAAACTATACCCTGACCATCACTGGCAACGTGGTACAAAAACCCGAAAAGCCAAAATCACCGGTAATTGTAAACTAAAAAAAGAATAGCTCAACCAAAACAGGCCTTCCCATCGGGAGGCCTGTTTTATTTTGCAAGAACAATGCGTTTCCTTACCTGCTCCCTGCTGTGCTTTTACGTCCTTTCGCTCGGGGCACAAGACACCACAACAACTCGTTTCTTGTGTTTTGAAACCCGACTGTACAATATGGACACTTTGAAAGAAGGTGATATTTCGGAGGCTGTTTTTCATTTTGAAGTATGCGACTCCAACCCCGTACTCATACATCAGGTATGGCCGGGTTGCGGTTGTACGGTTGCCGATTATCCCAAAGACACCCTGTTTCCAGGGAAATCATATACCCTAAGCCTGCGCTATTTCAGCGAAGGGAGACCAGGGGTTTTTCTGCGCACGGCGCACGTATTGTTCCACAGCATCAACCCATTAGATGACAATCCCAACGCGGAAGCACAACTCAGTATTACAGGGTTCGTACAACCCAGAATAGAAACACCGGTAATTGTTCCGGAACAGGCCAAGGAAACGTTACCGCGCCGGCGTCAGCGGAAAAAATCCAGATAACGCTCGCTGAACAAGCCTAAGCTTCCTCCGGTATGCAGAAAAACAATCTTCGCACCCGGGGCAATGCTACCACGCTCCAGCAAACAGTGCAGGCCCAACCAGGCCTTTCCGGTGTACACCGGGTCAAATAAGATGTTGGTGCGCTGAATTTGCGCTTCGATGAACTTCATCAGCTGCACATCAACCCTGGCAAAGCCACCACATTCAAAACCAGTTTCTAATGTATAGTTCTGATACCCTTTAGCTTCAAGCGCAGCCTTTTGTTCCGCCACATTGAACAAAACCGGAATGCCAATAATGTGGGTGTGAAGGTTGCGTTCATCCCTTCCGGCAAGCAAGCCCTGCATGGTTGTTCCCGTTGCCGTTGCCAAAACCAACACATCGGGTTGAACAGGAAACTCATCCCATATTTCTGCACATCCGGCAGCTCCGGGATCGCCTGCGCCGCCAACTTCAATAAACATTACCTCTTTACCAGGACGTTTCATTTTCACCCAGTGCTGGCGGTCGGCAAACTCCTGATGATTCAGATACACAGTTTGCAAACCCCAACGCGCAGCCAGTATACGGTAATGATTGTTGGGTTGCTGTCTGCCGCGAATCAGGGCAGTACAGCGCAAGCCCATCACTGCGCAGGCATAAGAAACAGCCAGAATATGATTGCTGAAAGGCCCGCCCGCAGTGATGATGTGCTGCACCCCGCGTGCCTGAGCCAGTTCCAGATAAAGCCGCAGTTTTCGCCACTTATTCCCCGAGATAAACGGATGAATCAAATCATCGCGTTTGATCCACACACGGCGGTCTGAGTGAAGCACGACTTCCTGCAAAACAGACCGATCCGTATGAGGCAGCATCATGGCTGCACACGAAGGATTTCGGCAATGCTTGCCGCAGAAACGGAATGATAACCGGGTTTTGCCCGTTTGAAGATGGAGCGGCCCAGTTCCAAACCTTCAGGCGTTGTGCTCAAGGCTTCATAAATTGGTTTGAGGAACTTCCGGCGGCCCACACGCGCCAGAAATGATTCCATGGGAACAAATGCCGGTCGATACCATGCTTTAACCGACAGCGTAAACCAATCACACAAAACCTCTGCATTTCCGCTTTTGCTGAAGCCGATGGCCTGGTCCAGCGATTCAAGCTCCTGAGCGGAAACATCTTTGGGCATATTTCTCAAAAAGTGCTGGTATTGCTGCGTAACCCAACCCTTTGCCATGGAAGGATCTGCTTTTCTGGAAGCGGTGAACTTTGCGGCGGCCTCAGCTGCTATTTTCAGCTTCACGGATGAAGGTTTGGGCGCATCGTCAGGAAGACCCTGACCGTACAGCCAATCATTGAGGTTTGCCTTCACGGCCTCTTCTGCATTTGCGAACAGGTGGTCATTGAGGTATGTTTTGAATGCTTCTGTATTGATGGTTTTGAAGGAGAAGGATTGAAAGTATGCTTTCAGGAACGCATCCCAGCGTGAGCGACCCACGAGCCGTTCCATATGCTTCAGAAACAAAAAACCTTTGATGTAGGCAATGTCGGTAAGTCCATCATCGGGATTACGTCCCTTTAGGTTTAAAGCAAGCTTGGTGTCGTCGGGAGCTTCACGCATCATCCGCTGCAGGGTGCGTTCCAACTCACCCACTTCCAATTCGGCGCACATTTCGGCAAAGTCTTTACCATAAACCGCCTCCACTATTCTGTTTTCGAAGTAAACGGTAAAGCCTTCATTAAGCCAGAAATCGTTCCAAGTGGCATTTGTGACCAGGTTTCCACTCCAACTATGCGCCAACTCGTGTGCCACCAGGCTGGTTAGGGAACGGTCGCCGGCAATGATGGTAGGTGTTGCGAACGTAAGGCGTGGATTTTCCATACCACCAAAGGGAAAACTCGGTGGAAGTACCAAAACATCGTAACGGCCCCAAGGATATGTTCCATACAGCGCAGAAGCTTTTTGAATCATCGCCGGCATATCGGCAAGCTCCCAGGCTACCGAATCCAAATATTTTGGTTCGGCATAAACGCCACTCAGGCTGTCAAGAGCCCTGAAGGAAAGATCACCAACTGCCAGGGCCATGAGGTATGAGGACACGGGCTGTGGCATGTGAAAATGATAAACGCCGCTGTCGTTGCGCTGCTGCGGATTCTCGGCACTCATCAGCGCCATCAGTTCTTTGGGACAAGAAATGCGTGCGCTGTATGTAAACCGTACATCGGGGCGATCCATCAATGGAATCCAGGTGCGCGCAAGAATGGCCTGTGATTGGGTAAATAGAAACGGATGACGACGGTCATGTGTTTGCGCGGGGGTAAGCCATTGCAGTGCCTCGGCCGCGGAATCGGTATGGTATTGAACCGTCACGGCGCGCGTATCAGGCTTCAAAGAAATAAGGAGCGGGGTGCCAAACAGCGAATCCGGGGCACCAAGCTGGTACTCAGTCTTTACACCATGATCCAGCCATACTGCGTCAATAAACAACCCTTTGGTGTCAAACACCACCACACTGTCTTTGCCGGTTCTTTCCAACTGATGCGTAGCTGTTCCACTCAGTTTCTTATTTCCAAAATCCACCTTCAGGTCCAAGTATACATGCGTTGTTTGCATTTGATGCGCATTCCCGAAAGAGTGGTCTGTTTGCAACGAAACCACCGGCAAATTCGGTTTTAAAGGTTTGGAAGCGCAGGAGTGCAGGATCAAACCCGCGAAAAACACCACGGTGTATGGGAATCTAGACATGTGCAGCGCAAATTACGCAAGTATGTTCATTAGATGTAATCTGCATATATCTTCGCGGATTCGAATACCAAACTAAAATTGGCAACGTTTTTGAAACGAGCACATTTGCGACTTAAAATGAACATTGGCATGAGGCAAATCTTTATGATCTCCTTTACATGCATCCTTGGGATGAATTCCTTATGTGCACAGGATGATGGAGGCGAATACGCTGACTTTTACAGTGACACAACTGCCGTTGATTCTATGGACTACGGTTATGACGATGGCAGTGGCACTCCTGATGTTGCCGGACCTATGCGTTTTGAAAAACACGAACGTTTTCAGGCGCCTTATGACAGTTTGAGGGAACTCATCTATTACAGTGGCGTGGTAGAAGACCCGGACTGTAACGAATGTTCCGCAGACAGCCTGTACATCCGCGCATTAAGATATTTCAAGTCCAGATTTGGAGAAAAGGCGCTCAAGGAAATGACCCAAGAAGCCAAACCGGCCAACAAACTCACTTTACTCGTGAAAGTACCTCTGGTGACCAAACCACAAGTCAATGTGGTCATCAAAGAAGGTTTTGTAGAATACAAATTGATTCTAAGATTTCAAGACAACAGATACAAATACGAGTTCAGCAACTTTGTGCATGTCAGGGATGTTCAGGGTGCAACCGGAGGTGTTTCGCGCACATACGCAGAATATTACCGACAAGCCAAGACCTACACACGTGCCAATGATTTGTACCTGATGGGTATGGATACCGAAGTGAAACAAACCATTGCCCAATGCACGAAAGCATTGAAGGAAAAATGGAAGCCAGATGATGAAGATGATTGGTAATCAACCACTTAGCTAAATCCAGGCGCGAGAAGATAACTAAAAAAACTTCAGTGATCTGTGGCTTTTTTCATGCAAAACAACAACGGAAATCGCCCTGACTCACGTGGTTTGCGCAAAAAATCTTCGACACTGCTATTTGGTAAGCAAAACAAAATGTCTATTTTTGCCGTCCCAAATTTTTACACAACTTATATACCGTGAACACGCTGAGTTATAAAAGCAGGATGCTCAACAGCGAAACCCGCGACAAGAAATGGTATGTCGTAGACGCTGAAGGTCAAGTACTTGGACGGCTGTCATCGCGCATTGCGCTGATCATCCGCGGCAAGCACAAACCAGGATATACCCCGCATACGGATTGTGGCGACAATGTGATTGTGCTGAATGCCGACAAAGTGGTCATGACTGCAAACAAAATCGCGAACAGAACTTACCTGCGCCACACCGGTTTTCCGGGTGGACAGCGTTCCCGTACCGCTCAGGAAATCCTGAACCGCCATCCGGAACGACTCATTGAGCATGCGGTAAGAGGCATGTTGCCCAAAAATCGTTTGGGACGCAGGCTGTTCACCAACCTGTACGTGTACACCGGAACGGAGCATCCTCACGTTGCCCAGCAACCCAAAGAACTGAAATTAGACCTCTGAAATAAAGGATTATGATCAATACATCCGGAAGGCGCAAAGCAGCAGTAGCCCGTGCATACGTGCAAGACGGCAGCGGCGAAATCCTCATCAACGGTCGCCCCATGGGCGAATATTTTCCCGTTTTAACCATGCAGGCGAAGGTGAAACAACCTATTCAGATTGCAGGTCAAGAAGATAAAGTAAACATCAAAGTGAACGTGCGCGGCGGCGGTGTTTCCGGACAAGCCGGTGCGGTGTCTCTTGCCATAGCAAAAGCTTTGGTGCAGAGCAACGAAGAAATTCGCAGTTCACTTCGCCAACACGGTTTACTTACCCGAGATTCAAGAGAGGTTGAACGTAAGAAACCCGGTCAGAAGAAAGCAAGGAAAAGATTCCAATTCAGCAAGCGCTAAACCACAATATGGCTATTACCCAACAAGATCTTCTGGATGCTGGTGTGCACTTTGGCCACCTCACCCGCAAATGGAATCCCAAAATGGCTCCATACATCTTCATGGAGCAAAACGGGATTCATATTCTCGACCTGAAGAAAACAGAAGCAAAACTCGAAGAAGCACGTGGTGCCATTCGCAACATCGTGAAATCCGGTCGCAAAGTGCTCTTCGTTGCTACCAAAAAGCAGGCTAAAGAAATCATCAGCGAAGTTGCTCAAGGTGCTACCATGCCTTTTGTAACCGAGCGTTGGCTGGGCGGCATGCTTACAAACTTTGCCACCGTGCGCAAAAGCATCAAGCGCATGCAGAACATCAACAAAATGATGACTGATGGCACGTTTGAAAACATCAACAAGAAAGAACGACTGATGCTTACCCGCGAAAAGGCAAAACTTGAGCGGATGCTTGGCGGCATTGAAGAAATGTCTAAACTGCCCGGCGCATTGTTCATCGTTGACATCAAAAGAGAACACATTGCCGTCTCAGAAGCAAGAAGACTTGGTATTCCAACTTTCGCCATAGTTGATTCAAACAGCGATCCAACAACCGTTGATTTCCCGATTCCGGCCAATGACGATGCAAGCAAAAGTATTTACATCATTGCCCGTGAAATCGCTGATGCCATCAACGAAGGCCAACAGGACCGACGCAGAGAAAAAGACGAAGTGGCCGCTGAACAACCAGCCGCACAAGCTTAATCAAGCATTACAGAGCACAATAAAATGACCACTTCAATTAACGCAGCAGATGTAAACAAACTGCGCCAAATGACCGGCGCAGGGATGATGGATTGTAAAAAAGCCCTTGCAGAAAGCAACGGTGATTTTGAAGCAGCCATCGACTTCCTTCGCAAAAAAGGCCAGAAAATCAGTGCCAATCGCGCGGACAGAAAAGCTTCTGAAGGTGCTGTAATTGCCTTAACCAATGAATCCAGAACCACTGGCGTTGTCATTGAACTGAACTGCGAAACTGATTTCGTTGCCAAAAACGAAGATTTCGTTAAAACAGCACGCAGCATCGCAGCATCCGTTCTTGAACAGGAACCTGCCGACCTCGAAGCAGTTCAACAGATGAGCATCAACGGCATTCCACTGGCACAGCGTCTTCTGGATGAGATGGCTAAAATTGGCGAGAAACTGGAAGTAAGCAAATACAGCATTCTGAAAGGAAATAATGTTGTAGCATACATCCATGCCGGAAATCGTTTGGGCGTTCTGGTTCAAATGAACAATGCACCCAGCGATGCAAACCTCCAGGCCGGACGCGACGTTGCCATGCAAATCGCCGCAATGAATCCTGTAGCCGTAGATAAAGACGGTGTGGACACCAACATCATCGAAAGGGAAATGGCAATTGGAAGAGAACAGGCCCGTGCTGAAGGTAAACCGGAAGCCATGATTGACAAAATTGCTGAAGGTAAGTTGCAAAAATTCTTCAAAGAATCAACGCTTTTGCAACAGGAATTTGTGAAGGACCCCTCCAAAACAGTTGCAAAAATGCTCGAAGCGGTGGAACCTAACCTCACCGTTACGCATTTCGTCCGGGTAGCACTCGGATAAGCTGATTTGATTTTTTTAAAGTCCCTCACCGAGGGACTTTTTTTTAAGGTAAGAAGATGAAATACAAACGCATATTACTCAAGCTTAGTGGAGAGTCGCTGATGGGAAATCAATCCTTTGGGATCAGCGCAGAGGTGTTGGAACAGTACGCAGCCGAAGTAAAGGCCGCAGCGGAACTTGGTGTGGAAGTTGCCGTAGTGATTGGCGGCGGAAACATCTTCCGCGGAGTAAATGGATCCAAAGGAGGTGTTGTTGACCGCGCCACCGGTGATTATATGGGCATGCTCGCAACGGTAATCAATGCCATGGCTATTCAAGGTGCGTTTGAAAAATCCGGGCTTGTTACGCGTTTGCAAACAGCCATAAAAATGGAACAGCTTGCGGAGCCCTTCATCAGGCGACGTGCGATGCGCCATCTGGAAAAAGGTCGCGTGGTGATTTTTGGCGCCGGCACCGGTAACCCCTACTTCACCACAGATACCGCTGCTTCGCTGCGCGCTATTGAAATAGAAGCAGATGTAATACTCAAAGGAACCAGGGTGGATGGAATCTATTCTGCCGACCCTGAAAAAGACCCAAGCGCCACCCGATTCGAAACCATCAGCTTCGCGCAGGTTTATGAACTCGGTCTGGAAGTGATGGATATGACCGCCATTACGCTCTGCCAGGAGAATAAACTTCCCATCATCGTGTTTGACATGAACAAGCCCGGAAACCTCTCCAAACTGCTTCAGGGTGAATCTGTCGGCACCCTCGTGTCCTGAACTAAAAAAGCTGTTTCCAGGCGATTTGGAGCGCTGCAATGATGAATACGGCTCCTACGACTAAGTCTAGCTGATGCAACCGCTTAGGAGTGGCCCAACGCCGGAGTTGCTGTGCTGCAATGGATATTCCCGATTCTGTGAGGAAAATAGCCACAAGGCCGGCCACTGAAAACTGTATTTTCTGATTCATCGGCAATCCAACTGTTAAGGGGTTGTTTAAAGCCACTATCCAAATAATCAGATTTCCAGGATTCACCAGGTTCAGAAGAAACCCCCGCATGACCCTGTTCAAATATGTATACTCGGCATTTGCGGACTCCGCCGGAGCTATGGATGGTTTCCGACTTATTTGAACAACGCCAAGGACCACAAAGGCCAGGCAGCCTACCCAGGCAAGCATTTCCTGGTGTGTAGTGTAGAATTCGGCAACGGCATCGCTGAAACCCAGTGCCAGAATCAGAAACAGCACATCGCAGACGATTACGCCTGCAGCCATGGCCATTCCATAACGAAAACCTTGTTTAATGCTGGTTTGCAGCAGCGAAAAGAACACCGTTCCCAACATCAGGCTCATGGTGAACCCGGCTGCCAATCCCCAAAGTATTGGCTGCAAGGTACTCATGGCATTAAATGGGTTCGAGTTTGTACTCCCAGTTGGAGTTTTTGTCGCGGTATTTCAGCATTTTTTCCTTTAGCATAATTATTTCAAAACTCATTCTGCCAAAAGAATCATACGTGACATCTAAATCTGTTCCTCCATTATTCAACTGCCAGTTGCCGAAATACTTCTTGTCACCGATCTGATAAATCGCCGTACCCCTGTCTGTGTATTCCACCACATGATCATTGAAAATGCGTGTGGTATCTTTCGCATTGACGGTTACTCCGGTAAACTGCCATTTGTTGGATATCCGCTCTTTCCGAGGCCACAACGAAACCAATGGGCCTTCATCGTACTTCTTACAAGAAGCAGCCGACGCAACAACAATTGCCAAGGCCGCTACAAAAATGGTTGCACGCATGGTTCAAAGATAATTGAGGTTGGGGTGATTTTGATTAACGATCGCCATCCAACAAATTACCGAGTCCGCCAAGGATGCTGCCTTCCTCTTTGCGTTTGTATGTTCCATATTCAAGAATGCGCGCTGCCAGCCTGCTCACCGGAAGTGTTTGCAACCACACCTTCCCTGGTCCACGGAGTGTGGCAAAGAACAACCCTTCACCACCGAAAATGGTGTTTTTAATGCCGCCAACAAACTGAATATCATAATTCACTTCCTGGGTATAGGCTACGATACAACCTGTATCTACCTTCAACACTTCGCCAGGCGCCAGCTGTTTTTCCATGATGTAGCCACCGGCATGTACAAAGGCCATCCCGTCGCCCTCCAACTTCTGCATGATGAACCCTTCACCACCAAACAATCCGGTTCCCAACTTGCGCTGGAATTCAATCCCTACACTTACGCCTTTCGCAGCGCAGAGGAAGGCATCTTTCTGACATATTACTTTTCCGCCCATTTGCGCCAAATCAAGGGGAATGATTTTACCCGCATACGGTGCTGCGAAACTTACCCTTTTCTTACCTGCACTTATGTTGGTAAAGGCTGTCATAAATAAACTTTCCCCAGTAAGCAGGCGCTTTCCAGCACCAACAAGCTTGTTAAAAAAGCCACCCTGCTGCCGGCTTCCATCGCCAAAGATGGTTTCCATTTGCATGCCGTCTTCCATCATCATGAAAGAGCCACTTTCTGCAACAACCGTTTCCTGTGGATCAAGCTCTATCTCCACACACTGCATTTCTTCGCCGTAAAGACGGTAGTCTATTTCGTGATTACTGATCATTGTGGTTCAAATGTACAACGGGCCTCAAGAATAGACCTTTACCTGAACATCAAAAAGCAAACCCAATCGACAAACTATTGCGCGCCCTTGTTGGGTGTTTAGCTTTTTTGGCAGAAATCGTCTATTATCGTGGTACAAAATCAAGCAACATGAAAAAAATTGCACTCATCGCCCTTGGCACTCTTTTTCTGACATCATGCTCCAAGGAAAAAGCGCTGGAAAGTCGCCTTGACAACCAAACCTGGAACATCGCCAAATACGAATTTCAACTGAGCAATAACGGCGTTGTTGACCCCGGTCAATCCGTTTCTGTTGAAAACGTAGGCACTGTTGACTTGAAAAAAGATGGAACCGGATCCTTTAAAGTTTCGGCCGGCGGCAATTCAGAAAGCTATACCATTGACAGCTGGAGCATTCCCGAAGAAGCCAAAGTGGACATGAATGTGACCGATGATGCCACCAAAGGTAAAGCTACCTGGAACTTCACGGTAACCACCAACGAACGGAAAAAACAAGTGTGGACCCGTGAAGTAAAACAGGGTAATTTCCTGTTTACATTCACTTATACCCTTACCCGCTAATTCAACAAAAAACACGAAAAAGGCCGCACTAAACATGCGGCCTTTTTCATTTTACAACGAATGCATTCATTTTTGCCCCAACAATGTCCGTAAAAACAATGATGCGTAAGCTCCTGCTCATCCTGTTTGCCCTGTTTACCTATGGTTTACATGCGCAACAAAAACTCAGCACCTATGAAACCATTCGCAACAGCGACTGGGAATACACCTATTGGAGCAACGATCCGCTCAAAACCAGGTTTTACAAACTGCAAAACGGTTTAACGGTCATCACTTCACAAAACAAGTCGAAACCGCGCATTCAAACCATGGTTGCGGTGAAAACCGGGAGCAAGAACGACCCGGCCGACAATACCGGCCTGGCACATTACCTCGAACACATGTTGTTCAAGGGAACCGACAACTACGGAACCCAGGATTGGCAGAAAGAACAGGTATTTCTTGATCAGATCGACCAACTTTATGATGCCTACAACCAAAGCCGAGATTCGGTAAATCGGAAACGTATTTACCGCGCCATCGATTCTGTGTCGGCACTGGCTGCATCCTTTGCTGTTGCCAACGAATACGACAAGATGTGCCAAAGCATCGGCGCTTCCGGCACGAATGCATTCACCAGCTTTGAGCAAACGGTGTACATCAACGACATTCCCTCCAATGCACTTCACCAATGGGTTTCTTTGGAAGCCGAACGCTTCCGCAACCCTGTTTTACGTCTGTTTCATACCGAACTGGAAGCCGTTTATGAGGAAAAGAACATCTCACTGGACGACGACATGAGCCAAGCTTGGGAAGCACTGATGGCCGGTTTGTTCAGCAAGCACAACTACGGCCTGCAAACAACCATCGGAACCGTAGAACATCTGAAAAACCCTTCGCTGAAAGCCATTCGCGAATACTACAAGAAGTATTACGTGCCCAATAATATGGCCATCATCATGGTGGGTGATTTCGACCCGGATGAGGCGGTAAGCATGATTGATGGTCATTTTGGAAACATGCAGCCCGCAGCTGTTCCGCCTTATCGCTACGAACCAGAATCACCACGCGCCACACCAGAAACAAAAACGGTGTTTGGACCCGAAGCGGAACAGCTGATAATTGGCTATCGCACACCGGGTGCCGGCACCAAAGAAGCCACCATTGCGCGCTTGGTAGACCTGATCCTGAACAATGCTTCCGCCGGCCTTATTGACCTGAATCTGGTGAAACAACAAAAAGTTTTATCGGCCAACAGCGCCGCTGAAGTCCTGAAGGACTACGGCTTGTTCCTGCTTATGGGTCGTCCGAAAGAAGGCCAGAGCCTGGAAGAGGTGCGCACCTTGCTGCTCGAACAGGTGGAACTGGTAAAAAAAGGCGCCTTCGACGCGGAATTGCTGCGTTCCATCATCCTCAATGAAGAAATATCAGAAATCAATGAACTGAAAAGCAATATGGGCCGTGCCATGATGCTCATGAGTGCCTATACCTCGGATCTGCGCTACGACGCTGCCAGAAATGAGTTGTACGAAATGAGCCGCATCACCAAAGAAGAAATTATGGCTTTTGCCAACGAATACCTGGCCAACGACCGCGTAGAAGTGTATAAAAAAATGGGTACACCCGCGGCAAATGCGAAAATCGAAAAGCCGGAAATCAGCCAGGTGGCCCTCAACCGCGACAAACAAAGCCATTGGACCACCGAATGGCTCCAGGAAAAATCAGACAGCCTCAAGCCCGTATTCGCTGATTTCAATAAAGACATTCAGAAAGCCACACTCGGACAGGTTCCGGTTTGGTATGTAAAGAACAACGACAACCGTTTGTTTAACCTCAATTACGTGCTGGACCTCGGAAGACTGCACATCCGTGAACTTCCACTGGCCCTGAGTTATTTCAAGTTCCTTGGAACCTCCAACCTCAGCAACGAAGCGCTGAGCCGGAAGTTTTACAGCCTCGGATGCAATTACGGCATATTCACCGGCGACAAACAATGCTACATCTCTTTGTCTGGTCCTGAAGAACACTTTGATGCTGCTTTGACGCTGCTGGAAGAACTCTTACAAAAGCCCGCCTCCGATAAAGAAGCGCTCAAAAACCTCGTAGACCGCACGATTAAAGAACGCGAAGATTCCAAGCTGGATAAATCCAGCATCAGCCAGGCACTGTCCAGTTATGCGCGTTACGGTAAAGACAATCCCTTCCGATACACGCTCAGCAATGCCGAATTGAAAGCCCTGAAACCGGAAACATTGTTGGGCATCATCAAAAACCTCAACGCCTACCCGCATAAGGTTTTTTACTACGGTCAACGTTCCCTGCCCGACCTGATGAACACATTAGGCGCCCAACACCGCATACCGGCAAAAACACTTGCTGCACCGACCGTCAAAACCTTTCAGGAAAAAAACCCTGAACAAACGCGGGTTTACTTCGCCCACTTCGACATGGTTCAGGCCGATGTACGCTGGCAGCGTCCAAGCGGCACATACCAGGCCGGCACAGAAGCTACCGTGCAATTGTTCAATGAATACTTTGGCGGTGGTATGGGCAGCGTGGTGTTCCAATCCATCCGTGAAAGCAAAGCCCTCGCGTACAGCACGTACTCGTACTTCATGTCGCCGGATGAAAAACAAAAAAACAACCAGGTTTTTGCCTTCGTAGGCACCCAATCCGATAAGCTACACGACGCCATTGGCGCCATGCAGGAACTGCTCGACAGCCTGCCCATGGATGCCGGCATGCTGCAACTTGCCCGCGCTTCCATCCGAAAACAAATCGAATCCGCACGCTATGTTGAAGATCAGATCCTGTTTCGCTACAACGAGGCCCTCCGCCTCGGCATGGAAGAAGACGTACGCAAAAATGTGTATGTCAACTGCGCGCAATTGACCCCCATCGACATTGTGCGCTTCCACAAAACACACTTCAGCGGCAAGCCATACAACCTCACCATCGTAGGTTCAAAGAAGAATATTGACCTTAAAAGCCTGGAACAATACGGACCGGTGGAATCTGTTCCTATGAACATGCTCTTCCCATATTGAGGCCTGTTTCGTGCTTTGGAACGGAATTTGGGTTTCTTCCCATCAATGACCAAGCGGTATGAACACAAAAAAGCACCTAATCATCGCCATTCTGGCCCTGGGCCTCAGCTTTAGTTCCTTCTTGCTTCAAAAACCGGAAGACAATGGCTTCAGCTTCCGCAAATTGCCCAATACCGCATTCAAAGCAGGAGAGAAGCTCACCTATCGAGCACATTACGGACTGATCAATGCCGCCCGCATCACCATGAGTGTAGATCCCGTCATGCAGCAAATTGGCACCCGCAAGGCGTTTCTGGTGCGCACAGAAGGAGAAACCCTCAAAAGCTTCGACTGGATGTACAAAGTGCGGGATAAGTTTGACAGCTACCTCGACGAAGAATCTATGGCTCCGTTGCGTTACAGCATGTCGAAGCGCGAAAACAAATACAGCGCCGTGGATGCCGTGATTTACTACCACGAACAGAAGAAACTCCGCAACCTGAAAGGAGAAATGGTCATGCCCGTGTACACCCAGGATATTGCTTCCGCCATCTACTACGCCAGAAATCTGGATTTCACCTCGGCAAAGATTGGCCAAACCTATCCTGTAGATGTATACATGGACAACAAGGTCTATAACCTGCAGTTCAAGTTCATTGGCCGCGAAACGCTGAATACCGATATCGGAAAGGTGCGTTGCATCAAACTGCGCCCCAAGTTGGTGGTAGATCGCGTGTTCAAAGAAGATGACGACATGACCATCTGGGTTTCCGACGACAAGAACAAAATTCCGATTCGCGTAGAAAGCGCCATCAAAGTGGGCAGCGTAAAAGTGGACATCACCGCCTACGAAAACCTGCGAAACACCTTTGATGCGCTGCTGAAGTAACCCCTAAACCCCGCAAACACACGAACACGCACTGCCCGAACAGCGGTGCGTATTCGTTTAATACCATCGCGTTTATTTTGGGCGTAACCCCGCATTCGCGGGGTCGGGCTGTACGCTGCAAGTCCTCAGCCCTGAATGGCGGGCCTGCGGGCTTTCCGCTGCCATCCCTTACGCGAAATGAACCACTCCGCCAACCCCAAACCACAACAAATCGTACTCAAGAAACCCCACCCGAAGATTGAATGGCTGCCGTAATCAAGGCAATCTTCTTGTATTTAGATTCTCCAACCTCAAAATATTCATACATCCTGCGCAGGGAAGAACCAATCCCATCAACGCTTAGGTTCGCCTGTTCAGCCAGTTTCTTGTTTGAAATGGTAGGATTGCCGAGTAGAATATTCAATACCAGCCAATCTGTTTCATTCAATTTACGCGACAAGGCCAACTCTATTTGTTCCCTGTTTAACCTAAACACCTCTGCATGTACCATCAATTCACGCTGCTTGTTCTTTTTCAGGGATTCAATTTCTGTCAACAGTTCCTGCAGCCTAGCTTTATTCTTTACCCGATACTGCTGAAACACCAACACAGATGTTGCCGCCAAAATCAAGATGGTGAACGCCACCACGGCAAGCATTGTTAACTGTTTCATCCTTGCCGCGTTCGAAGCCTCCTTGTTTCTGGCATGAAACTGTGCCAATTGTACTTGATGTTCTCGCTGAATCACCTCTTGGAGGATTTCAAATTGATGCAGTTCCTGGTTCACACTGTCAGAAAACAAAGTGTACAATTCGTGCATTTCGAGCGATTTCCGATCGTTGCCAATTTGTTTGTAGCATTGATATAACAGATAATACAGTTCCTTTTTCAGGCCCTTATTATTGAACTTCCGCACCTCATCCATCAAGGGTTTAGCCAACAACAAGCCCTGATCCGGATGTTCATGAAAAGCTAATTGCGCCCGAATGAGCTTTGCTTCTGTAACACCTTCCTCAACACTCAGCCGGGTATTTAACTCCAGGCATTTTTCAACGGCCTCTTTTGCTTTTTGACGGTCATTTGATTTTTCATAAACACGCGCCAAATCACCATAGGAATCAGCTGCAAAAATCAGGTTGCCGTTGAGTTCGAAGTTGGCTATACCTTTTTGATAAAAGTCGCGTGCACGTTTATAATCACCTAGCCAATAATACGAAAGGCCGATATTGCTGTAAATGATTCCAAGCGTTTGATCCCGGTCATTTGATGGATCCATTCCATTCAGCACCTTCAAATAATATTCAAGTGCCAGGCTGTATTTTTTGATGATGAGAAATACATTACCTATGCTTGTGTGCATTCGTATGATGCCTTTCTTGTGGTTGAAGCGCTCATAAATATCCAAGGCTTCATAAAAAAACCTGGATGCATTCAGGTAATCCGATTGATACACATACACATTGCCGATGTTTCCGAGGATGTCAGCCTGAAACAAACTGTTGTTCAAGGACCTGGCAATATTCCCGGCCTTTTGATAGGTTTCCAGCGCTTTATCATATTTGCGCTGCAAGCGCAATATGTTTCCTTGGCGCTTCAGGGCGTAAAACTGTTCCGTTAAATCACCTTTGTCCAAAGCCAGCCTCAGGTGGTATTCCAGGGATGTCAAAGTGGTATCCGGATTCGTCTGGTGGTTTAATTCATAAAAAACTTCCAGCGCATGAAAGCGCAGAGAATCTTCCGTTGCAGTGTTTTCCCAAACATTCCGCAGGTGAATCGACCGTATTCCGGCCGATTCACCCCGGTATGAACCACAAAGAAGCACTACCAGGAAACAAAGAAACTTCGCCATTTACCCCTTTGAGGTTGAAATAACTGCCTTCACCATTCAGGACAGGTAGCCATGTCAAAACCCTCCTTGTACCAGCTCACGGTAGCATACTGACCAAATGCATTACTCTTCACATCAAGCACATTCCCGTCGCATTTGAACACCACTCTGTATTTAACAATAGAGGTTTTACTCTGCTGGATGAACAGCGAATCGCCTTTGGTCCACCATGGTTTGGGGTTGGGAATGGCATCTTTGATGGTTCCAAATTTTCCATCCGCCGAGTAAATGGTGTACATCAAACTGTCGGTAAACTCATACAAGGTGGAACTCATGATCACCCATCTGCCCTGAACCTTATAATCAGGTGCCGGTTTGACCATTGGGCCTTGGGGCTCAGTGTCCTTGCATGCGAACAGCATGGCGCTGCACATCAAAATGCTCATTATTCTTTTCATATCTGTAGTGTTTTTGAGGTTCCAAAACAAAGTCCGGACCTTGTTTAGAGGTTCACGCTTGGGGGTGAATTTAATAATTACACAACCAAAAGGTATAAACATCCTTCACCGGAACGGAACACAGCAATGTTGATTGGACCGCGCCTAAAAGCCTGCTCTAAACTGGAATTCAAGTCATGGATCGAAAGAAACTGAACCATGCATCACGTACATTCCTGCAAAAAGAAAGCGCAGACAAATTGCCCGCGCTTTCTTGATTGGTTTCGAATAACATCATTACACCAGCAAGCGCACCGGCTCTTCGAGCAGCTGCTTCAAGGTTTGCAGGAACTGAGCTCCGCTGGCACCATCCACCACGCGGTGGTCGCAACTCAGGGTTACCTTCATCACCTTTACGGGTTTTATTTCCCCATTCACCACACCCACGGTTTCCTTCACCGCGCCCACAGCCAAAATACAGGCATCCGGAGGGTTGATGATGGCGGTAAATTCCTCTATACCAAACATGCCTAAGTTGCTGATGGTAAAGGTATTTCCTGCCCAGTCCTGCGGTTGCAGTTTCTTCGCTTTGGCACGTGCGCCGTATTCTTTCACTTCACTGCTGATCTGGCTAAGGTTCTTCTGATCGGCAAAACGCACCACAGGAACCAGCAATCCCTCTTCCACGGCCATGGCCACGCCAATATTGATGTGGTGGTTGTAACGGATGGTGCTGCCCAGCCAAGAACTGTTGATCTTGGGATGTTTGCGCAGCGCAGCTGCGGATGCTTTAATCACCAAATCGTTCATGCTGATTTTCACATCACTGATTTGGTTCATCTGTTCACGTGCCTGCACAGCTTTGTCCATGTTGATTTCAATGGTCAAGTAGAAGTGCGGCGCAGAGAACTTGCTCTCACTCAGGCGCGCGGCAATGGTTTTGCGCATCTGCGAAACCGGAACCTCTTCATAACTTTCAGTGCCGGTAAACGCTACTGCGGAAGGAGTAGCAACGGCGCTGCCGGTATAATTTTCAACATCTTGCTTGACAATACGGCCATTCTCGCCACTGCCCTTCACCGCCGATAAATCGATTCCTTTGTCGGCGGCCAATTTTTTCGCCAATGGAGAGGCAAGGATTCTTGTGGTTGTAGTAGTAGTTGTTGTTACAGGAGCAGAAGCGGGCGCGGGCGTTTGAACAGGTGCCGAAGCGTTGTCGGCAACGGGCGCTTCTGCCTTGGATGCTGAAGCCGGAGCTGACAACAAGCCCTGGAAGTCTTCGCCGGGTTGCCCAACCACCGCCACGATTCCATCAACCGGAACACTCTGGCCTTCTTTTGCGGCAATATGCAACAGTGTTCCCTTGCTGTAACATTCAAAATCCATGGTAGCCTTATCGGTTTCTACCTCGGCAATGATGTCGCCTGATTTTATCGGGTCGCCCTCTTTAACAAGCCATTTCACCACAACACCTTCGGTCATGGTATCGCTCATTTTGGGCATGCGGATGATTTCAGCCATAAGATTTTCGGCAAAAATAAGGCAAATGCCCTGCTGTGGAAAAGGATTTATATGATTACCAAAGGCTGTATTGGTTTTTCTACAGGCACACCTTGGAAATGGATTTTTTCACCGCTTGATGCCCAACATACAACACATTTTCCCGAAGCTAAAGGAGCCGGCATCCGCGAATACAATCGGGCAAACCGAAAGGCTGCAAAAGATTAAACCATGAAGCGTACGGAGGAATCGCCCAAAACCTCATTGTTTTCTTTGGCATGCTGCAACCCTTGGTACTAAAAAAACAAGGCAAAACCTTAAGCTCCATTAACCATTTCTTAATATTATGAATATTATTTCGTCTCGTTTATTCAAGACCATGAAAAAAACCTTTACACAAGGCCTCTTGTGTCTGTTCGGCCTATTTGGTGCGACAGCTGCAAGCGCCCAGGACAACACATCCTCCTTTAGCGGAGTGGTGAAAGATGCAACCGGAAAACCCTATCCCGGCGCAGAAATTACCGCCACACACACACCTACCGGCACCGTTTATCAGGCGGGCAGCCGCAGCGATGGCCGCTACAACATTCCGGCGGTAAAAATCGGTGGACCTTACATCGTTGAATGCAAAGACGCCAACGGAAAAACCATGGACAAGGTGGAAGACATCAACCTCAGTCTGGCTCAGATTTTTGTTCTGGACTTCACCGTTGGACAAATGGAAACCGTGACCATCAAGGCTGTGCGCAACCGTTTGCTCAACAACCAGAACACAGGTGCGGCAACTACCATTGACAAAGAGGCGCTTGCCACCCTGCCAACCATCAGCCGCAGCCTGAACGACTTCCTGCGTTTAACACCACAGGCGCGTTCTTCTTCTGTAGCAGCTACCGCCGGTTCCGGCATTTCGTTGGGTGGACAGGACAGCCGCTTCAACAACCTGACCATCGATGGTTCTATTTTCAACAACAGCTTCGGACTTGCATCTGCACCGGCCGGCCAAACCGCATCAACACCCATTTCATTGGACGCATTGCAGGAAATCAGTGTTAACCTGGCTCCTTACGATGTGAAAAATGGTGGTTTTACCGGCGGTGGAATCAACGCTGTTACACGCAGTGGTACCAACCAGGTAGAAGGTTCTGTATTCGTAAACACCCGAAATCAAAGCCTGAGCGGCAGCAAAGCTGCAGGTTCAGAAGTGGTGAAAACCGACTACAATGTAATGCAAACCGGCTTCCGTGTAGGCGGTGCCTTGGTGAAGAACAAGTTGTTCTACTTCTTCAACGCAGAAATGGAAAACCGCAACGATCCGGCAACCGCATTTTTGGCCAACCGCCCAGGATTGAGCGGACCAAACGTAACCCGTGTTCGTGCCTCTGCCCTTGACTCACTTTCAGATTTCCTGAAATCACGTTATGGTTATGACCCCGGTGCTTATGAAGGATATTCTTTGAAAACTTCTAGCCTGAAATACCTTGCCAAATTCGACTGGAACATCAACCAGAAACACCGCGCAGTATTGCGTTACAACCAACTTCGCTCTTCACGCGACGTGCTGATCAGCAACTCAGGTGCTGTGAACGGAAACCGCAGGGACAACCAAACAGCGCTCAATTTTGCCAACTCAAACTACGTCATCAACAACGACATCTACAGCGTGATTGGCGAATTGAACAGCACACTGAACCGCCGCACACACAACAACTTCATCATCGGCTTCACAGCCAACCGCGACTACCGCTCCAGCAATGGCGGCGTGTTCCCGTTGGTTGACATCCAGTTGGGCGGTACCACCATGACCTCTTTCGGTTATGAACCTTTCACCGCCAACAACATCCTGAACACCAACACCTTCCAGATTCAGGACAACTTAACCCATTATGTGGGTAAGCATACCATTACTGCCGGTATTGCCTATGAACGCTTTGCCTTTGAAAACACCTTTGCGCCAACCTACTACGGTCATTATACCTTCAACAGCCTTGAAGATTTTTACCGCAGTGCCAATGGCGACACCGGCGTAAACGTGCGCCGTTATGCCCTCACCTACTCAGCACTTGAAGGTGGTGCACTTCCTACAGCCCGTCCGGTAGTAGCTCAAACTTCAGCCTACCTGCAAGATGCTTTCGCGGTGAACAACCGGTTGAAGGTTACCGCTGGCATCCGCTTTGACCTCCCGATGTACAACGATCCGGAAGTCACCAATCCACGTGCCGATACCATGACCTTCCGCGATGAGAACTACAATCCTGTGAAATTCTCTACCGGCAAGCTTGCCAACCGCAACATCCTGTGGTCACCACGTGTTGGCTTTAACTGGAATGCCAAAGGAAACCGCGACATCCAGGTGCGCGGTGGTACCGGTTTGTTCTCAGGCCGTCCTGCCTTCGTTTGGATCAGCAATCAGTTGAGCAACAACGGTGTACTTACCGGTTCCATGCGCTTCGACAATACCAAAGCGTATCAGTTTAGCCCCGACGTTACCCGTTATATTCCGTCAAACCCAACCACGCCTCCATCATACAACCTGGCACTTACAGATCCTGATTTCAAGTTTCCTCAGGTTTGGAGAAGCGATCTCGGCGCCGACTTTAAGCTTCCCTTTGGCTTCGTAGGAACTACAGAATTTATGTACACCCGTACGATCAACAACGTGGCGTACCTGAACGTAAACCAAGAGAAAGCTGCCGGCACCTTCAGTGGACCCGACAACCGTTTGTATTTCCCGGGCCGCGGTTTGAGCGGAAACGCACAAAACAACGCCATGCGTGTTCAGGACAACATCACCGATGCCATCCTGCTCACCAACACCAACAAAGGATACAACTACAGCGTAACCTTCAAACTCGAAAAACCGTTCAGCAACAACTGGTCTGCGATGATGGCCTATAACTTCAGCGAAACCAAAGATGTTATTTCAGCCGGTTCCATCGCCTTCAGCAGCTGGCGCGACAACCGTGCCGTGAATGGCAACAACTTGCCCGACCTGGCATTCTCCAATGAAGATCAGCGTCACCGCATCATCGCCAGCGGAACCTACCGTTTGGTATATGGCAACAACGACAAGTTTTCTACCTTGTTCAGCGCCTTCCTGCAAACCGGCAACCAGGGTCGTTACTCCTACTTCTACAGCAACGACATGAATGGCGACCAGCTCACCAACAACGACCTGATCTATATCCCCAACAAAGCTGAAGACCTGAAATGGAAAGCCACCACCTCCGGAGGTGTTACCTACAGCGAAAGCGACCAGATTGCTGCATTCAACGCCTTGCTTGAA
>JBEDND010000024.1:0-18035 GCA_041170785.1 Bacteroidota bacterium
GATTCATTCTCTGAATTCAAGGAATTCAAGAGCATTGACCGCGCCACCATGATCCGTGTTTTGGAAGATGTGTTTAAAAGCATGCTTCGGAAAAAATACGGTGCAGATGCGCAATTTGACATCATCATCAATACCGAAACCGGTGATATTGAAATGTACCACAACCGACTCATTGTAGAAGAGGGCGAGGTAGAAGATCCATACCTGCAAATCAGCCTGAGCGATGCGCGGAAACTGGAGCCGGATTACGAAGTGGGTGAAGACGCCGTAGAACAGGTATTCCTGGACGACTTCGGTCGCCGCAGCATCCTGAACGCCAGGCAGGCGCTGATGAACAGAATTCTGGAACTGGAAAAAGATGAAGTATTCCGGAAGTACAACGACAAGGTTGGTGAAATCATCAGTGGTGAAGTTTATCAAATCTGGAAAAAAGAATTGATGATTTTGGATGACGACGGCAATGAACTGGTATTGCCCCGCAACGAGATGATTCCTTCCGACTTTTACAAGAAGGGCGACACCCTGCGTGCCGTGGTTTTGCGTGTGGAAATGGACAAGAGCCTGCCGCGCATTGTCCTTTCGCGCACAGCACCCGAATTTCTGGAGCGCCTGTTTGAACTGGAAGTTCCGGAAATCCTCGACGGCCTCATCACCATCAAGAAAATTGTACGTCAACCCGGTGAACGCGCCAAGGTTGCCGTGGAAAGCTATGATGACCGCATTGATCCTGTTGGTGCCTGCGTTGGCGTAAAAGGTTCCCGGATTCATGGAATCGTTCGTGAACTGCGCAACGAAAACATCGACGTAATCAACTTCACCACCAACAATTCCCTGCTCATTCAACGCGCTTTGTCGCCCGCCAAAATCAGCAGTATCAAAATCAATGAAGCCACCAAACGCGCCGAGGTTTACCTGGACAGCGATCAGGTTTCCCTGGCCATAGGTAAAGGCGGTTTCAACATTCGTTTGGCAGGTAAGCTTGCGGGCTATGAACTTGACGTTTACCGCGTTACCAATGAAGAAGACGAGGGCGATGTGGAGCTCGACGAATTCAGCGACGAAATCGAACAGTGGATGATTGACGATCTGAAAGCCATTGGCTGCGATACGGCAAAAGACGTACTCCGCACCAGCAATGAGGATTTGGTGAAACGCACATCCCTGGAAGAAGAAACCATCGTTGAAATCAAAAAGATTTTACAATCTGAATTTGAATAAGTCGGTGTAAAAAAACATATACCCATCATGCAAAAGGGAAGCCGTGGCTTCCCTTTTGCATGATGGCTCCTTGGTTAAGCCGCTTTAAACCTTTTATTTTGCAAGATAGTATCGAATAATGACGGATAAGGAATACAGGTTGAGCAAAGTCGCAGCAGAACTGAACAACAGCTTTGCTGTGCTGGTTCAACATCTTCAGAAAAAGGGCTTTCAGATTGAAAACAAGCCCACGGCTAAAATCTCTGAAGAAATGTATCAGGTACTACTCGCAGAATTCCGTCAGGACAAGGCCGTTCGTGAAGAATCAAAGCTGATTGAAAACAGGCTTAAAACCAAAGCGGATGACAAAGCTGTACCGCCATCCCTCAAAACATTAAGCAAAACCCTTCCAAAAAAGGAGAAAGAACCTAAAGAAGAGCCTATAGTTGTTGCTCCTGAACCCATACCAACCGCAGAACCGGAACAAGAACCTGAGCCAATTGTACCAGCCGCTCCCGAGCCTGTAACGCCTGTGGTTGAAACCCCAGCTCCTGAGCCTGAACCTCAGGAACCCGTTCTGGAGGTTCCTGAAACACAAAAACCACGCGAAGAAGTGCGTGAACTGAAGGTGCTTGGGCGCATTGAGCTTCCCGATACCAACAAAGGGAAATCGGACGACTTCAAAAAGAAGAAACGCACACCGGAAGAGGCGGCCAAACAAACGCCAAAACCACAGCCAAAACCAAAGGTACCGGCAGTTGAACCGGAACATAAAACTCCTGCTCCAACACCCGAGCCAGAAGTAAAAGCACCCATTCCTCAGGAAGAGCTCCCTACGCCCAAAGTGAAGCCGGCACCAGAACCGGAGCCGGAGCCGGAGAAGATTGAAACCCGCTTCGAAAAAATCAGCGGACTCAGCATCAAAGGCAAGATTGTACTTCCTGCCGAACCGGTGAAGAAGCCCGCCTCCGACGCAGACGGAAAAGGCAAAAGACCGCGGAAAAAACTCGGTGCGGAAAAGGTGCGCCTCGACAAAGTGCGCGACCCCAACGCCCCTGCCCAGCAGCCCCGGGACAACAAAGAACAGAAGGTCATTTCCCAGGATACGGTGCGCAAGAACATCGGCAGCACCATGCGCGGCATTTCCAATGCCGGCAAAGGGAAAGGTGTAAAAGACAAATACAAACGCGACAAACGCGAACGCATCCGCAACGAACAAGAATCCGAAGATGCACGCCGCCAGCTGGAATCAAAAATCCTGAAGGTGACAGAGTTCATCTCTGCCAACGAATTGGCTTCCATGATGAACATCAGCGTGCAGCAGGTCATCACTGCCTGTTTCTCCCTTGGCCTGATGGTTTCCATCAACCAGCGCCTGGATGCAGAAATCATTCAGTTGCTGGCCAATAATTTCGGTTTTGAGGTGGAATTTGTGGACGCGGACACACAAATTGAAGCAGAAGAGGAAACCGACCTCCCCGAAGACCTGAAGCCCCGACCACCCATTGTTACCGTGATGGGTCACGTTGACCACGGGAAAACTTCGCTGCTGGACCATGTGCGCAAAACCAATGTGATTGCAGGGGAAGCCGGCGGCATCACCCAACATATCGGCGCTTACGAAGTAACCCTTCCCGATCAAAGAAAAATCACCTTCCTCGATACGCCCGGTCACGAAGCCTTTACGGCCATGCGTGCACGCGGTGCTAAGGTAACAGATATTGCCATCATCGTCATCGCTGCTGACGACAGCGTGATGCCGCAAACCCGTGAAGCCATCAGCCATGCTCAGGCAGCAGGGGTACCCATGGTTTTTGCCATCAACAAGATGGACAAAGAAGGCGCGAACTCCGACCGGATCCGCGAACAACTATCGGCCATGAACATCCTGGTGGAAGAATGGGGTGGCAAATACCAGTGTCAGGAAGTATCTGCGAAAAAAGGCATCAACATGGACAAGCTGCTCGAGAAAGTACTGCTCGAAGCCGAGATGCTGGAATTGAAAGCAAACCCAGACAGGCTTGCCAAAGGGACCGTGGTAGAAGCAACCCTGGAAAAAGGCCGCGGTGTGGTATGCAGCATCCTGATCCAAACCGGCACACTCCGCGTTGGAGACAATGTTGTGGCAGGTCCATATTACGGACGTGTGAAAGCGCTGTTCAACGAACGCGGTCAACGTGTGGAAGCGGCGCCGCCTTCAACCCCCGTAAAAATGCTGGGCTTTAGTGAAACACCAACGGCCGGCGATCAATTTATTGTGCTTGCTGAAGAAGCTGAGGCAAAAGATTTGGCCAACAAACGCTTCCAGCTGGTGCGAGAACAAGGCATGCGCACGCGCAAACACATCACCTTGGATGAAATTGGCCGTCGCTTGTCGATCGGAAACTTTAAAGAACTGAACCTGATTGTAAAAGGTGACGTTGATGGATCTGTAGAAGCACTCAGCGACTCCTTCCTGAAACTGAGCACCGAAGAAATCAAGGTGAACGTAATACACAAAGGTGTAGGTCAAATCACCGAAACGGATGTATTGCTCGCATCGGCTTCAGATGCGATCATCATCGGCTTCAACGTTCGCCCCGGGCTTGCTGCGCGAAAAATTGCCGAACAGGAAGAAATTGACATCCGGAACTATACCATCATCTACAAAGCCATCGAAGAAGTTAAATTGGCGATGGAAGGCATGTTGAGTCCGGAAACCATCGAAAAGGTCATTGGAAACGTGGAAGTACGCGATGTGTTCAAGATTTCAAAAGTTGGAACCGTTGCCGGAGCTTACGTTACAGATGGTAAAATTGAACGCAATGCCAAGGTGCGGGTGCTTCGCGACGGGGTAATCCTCCATGAAGGTGAACTGTCTTCCCTGAAACGCTTCAAGGACGACGTCAAAGAAGTACTAAAAGGTTATGAATGCGGTCTTCAGGTGAACCATTTTAACGATATTGAAGTTGGCGACTATCTGGAAGTATATAAATTGGAACAGGTGAAGCGTAAACTCGACTAAGCAGGAAACTGATTCCAAACAACACATTCATTAAGTTCAACAACCCATATCCCTTCAGCCATGAACAGACTTTTTTACCTCAGCGCCCTAATGATACTTCTGGGTTCATGTAATTCCTATTCAGAAATCATCAATGCCACACCGGTGCCCACAACCTGGTTTATTGAGGAATATAACGGCAAACCCATCAAAATGCCTGTGTTGAGTGCGGGAAAGCCCTACCTTGTTTTCAACCCAGTTGATTCAACCTTGCGCGGCAATACAGGCTGTAATGTGCTTTTTGCCAAATATTCCGTTCCCGGTGTGCGCAAATTGTACATCCCTAAGGTGAAATACAGCCTGAACGCCTGTGGACCTGACGACAGCTTGATTGCCGGCGACCTGCGCAAAGTCACGGCTTATGGAGTGAAAAAGGATAAGATGTACTTATTCAACAAGAACGGGAAAGTGCTTTACTACCTGGAAGCAAGCAAAGAGTAAACATACTTTTTTTTAAACGCATTGATGACGCGCGTTTTTAGGAGTATTTCTCCTTAAACGCATCCCGTACATCTGTAACCACCTGCCTGATTTCCTGCTCGTGATCTTTGTCAAGGATCAGCAATACATCGCCGCTGTCCACCACCACCAGGTTATCCACGCCCTTTAATACAATCAGCCTTCCGGAACCGTTAAACACCAACGAATTGGCGGATTCATAAGTCATCACCTTTTTGCCGATTACAGATGTTTGGAATTCGTTTTTCGGGCTAATGTCGTGCAGAGATTTCCAGGTACCCAGATCGCTCCATCCAAAGGCAGCAGGAGTAACATACACATGTTCCGACTGCTCCAGAATGCCGTAGTCAATGCTGATACTTCGGGTAAGGCTGTAAATACGATCCATCTCATCAGCAGTTGGGAACGATGCACCTGGAAGACTCAAGGGCCGGAAATGCTCCGCAACGTCTTCCAGATGTTGTTCAAACTCTTGAATAACTGTGGCGGCTTTCCAGATGAAAATTCCGGAATTCCACAAAAACTCCCCACTGTCCACAAAGGTCTGGGCTATTTCCGCAGAAGGCTTTTCGGTGAACAATCGAACTTTATGAAACTTACCTGCTGCCGGAACGGTGTTGTATTGAATGTAACCGTAACCCGTATCAGGCCTAGTTGGTGTAATGCCCAGGGTACACAACACATGATTTTCCGCGGCAAAAGAAACGGCTTCGCCGATGTGTTCCAAAAAACGAGTTTCGTCCAAAATCAGATGATCACTGGGCGCAACCACACAAACGGCTTCAGGATTTTTCGCATAGATATGGTAGCTCGCAAAAGCTACACAGGGAGCGGTGTTTTTTGAGGCAGGCTCTTCCAATACCTGATCGTGGCCCAATTCCGGAATATGGGCACGCACTTGCGCTGCATATTCTCTGTTGGTCACCACATAGATGTTGGCCGGGTCGAACTGCCGCGCAAAGCGCTCATAGGTATGCCTGATCAGGGATTTACCCGTACCCATGAAATCAATAAACTGTTTCGGCTGGCTTCGTTTGCTCAGTGGCCAGAACCTGCTGCCGATGCCACCGGCCATGATTACTACGTATGCGTTTTTTATGTCCATCATGGAATCCTTACAGCAATCCCTCCCGATTCAGGTCGTGAATATGCACCATGCCCATGTATTTCCCTGCATCTGTAACAATGATCTGGGAAATTTTCCATTCCTGCATGAGCGAAACCAGACGAACAGCCAATAAATCGGCTTCAACAGTTCGCGGATGAACCGTCATGATGTCTAATGCCCGAATGCCTGAAATTTCTGTGCGTTGTTCCAACATCCTTCTGATGTCGCCATCGGTAATGATCCCTGCCAAGTTCCCCGATTCATCCAAAACGGCGGTGGCCCCGAGGCGCTGCCCGGAAATTTCGGCAATGACCTCTTTCAGCGGCGCCGTTTGGAGCACTTTCGGAGCGGCGTGATGCCGGGCAATGCCTCCTGCGGTGAGGTATAATTGCTTACCCAGTGCACCACCGGGATGGAATTTGGAAAAATCGGCGCTGCTGAAGGACTTCATGCGAAGCAAGGCAACAGCCAGCGCATCACCCATCATCAGCTGCGCTGTGGTGCTGGTGGTTGGCGCCAGGTTATGCGGACAGGCTTCACGCTGCACCGTGGTGTCAATAACTAAATCGGCGGCAAGTGCCAATTCACTCTGTTTGTTGCCCACCATCGCAATAAGCTTGTTGCCACTGCGCTTCAATAAGGGAACAAGCACCTTTATTTCCGGGGTATTTCCACTCTTAGAAATAGCCACCAATACATCGTTGGGCTGTATCATGCCCAAATCGCCGTGGATGGCGTCAGCGGCATGCATAAACATTGCCGGAGTGCCCGTGCTGTTCATGGTTGCCACAATTTTTTGGGCAATGATGGCACTCTTGCCAATACCCGTAAACACTACCCTGCCAGATGCAGCCAGCATCCACGCCACGGCGGTAGCAAAGGAGTCATCAACCATGTGTGGCAATGCCGACAACGAATCCAGCTCAATGGTGAGCGCTTCGCGTGCATAGTCCAGAATCCTGTTTCTGTTTTCGGGTGTCAACATCTGAATCAGATTGCGAAATTATTTTATTTCTGTTAAAGCATATTTGGGCCATTTAGTGTTAATTTTAAACCATCTTTAGGAAATATGGTGACTTCGTCTCGTGCAGAAACTTTAGACGCAAAAAAAGCTTTAAAAGAATTCTTCGGTTTTGATGGATTTAAGGGCAATCAGGAAGCAGTGATTAACAGCATCCTGAGGGGTGAAGACTGTTTTGTCATCATGCCCACGGGTGCCGGAAAATCATTGTGTTATCAACTGCCGGCGGTCATGCTGCCCGGCACCGCCATTGTCATTTCACCGCTCATCGCACTGATGAAAAATCAGGTGGACAACATACGCGGATTTGCCAACAGCAGCTCATTGGCCCACTTCCTCAACAGCACGCTGTCCAAAGGTGAACTGAATACCGTTGTTGAAGACCTGCTTTCCGGAAACACCAAACTGCTTTATGTAGCGCCGGAAACCCTGAAAAAAGACGAAACCATTGAACTGCTGAAACAGGCCAACATATCCTTTGTGGCGGTAGATGAAGCGCATTGCATCAGCGAATGGGGCCATGATTTCAGGCCGGAATACCGACGCATCAAACAAATGGTCAAAGCCATTGACGATGTTCCGGTGATGGCACTTACCGCCACGGCAACGCCAAAAGTTCAGCTGGACATTCAGAAAAACCTGGGAATGATGGACGCCGCACTCTTCAAATCGTCCTTCAACCGCTCCAACTTGTATTATGAAGTTCGACCCAAAGGCCGAAAAGACATCGTTCATAAAGAAATCATTTCATACATCAAGAGCAAACCCCGCAGGTCAGGCATCATCTACTGTCTGAGCCGCAAAAAAGTTGAGGAGATAGCAGAAATGCTGCAGGTGAACGACATCCGCGCCCTGCCCTACCACGCCGGTCTGGATGCCAAAACCCGCGCTGCACACCAGGATAAATTCCTGATGGAAGAAGCAGATGTGATTGTGGCCACCATCGCCTTTGGCATGGGCATCGACAAACCCGACGTGCGCTTCGTCATCCACTACGATGTTCCCAAAAGCCTGGAAGGTTATTACCAGGAAACCGGGCGGGGCGGGCGCGATGGTATGGACGGCGATTGTATCCTGTTCTACAACCCCAACGACATCGAAAAGCTGGAGAAGTTCATGAAGGATAAACCGGTGGCCGAGCAAGAAATTGGCGGACTGCTCATCGCCGAAACCGCTGCCTTTGCTGAATCAGCGCAATGCCGCAGGAAGCTCCTGCTTCATTACTTCGGTGAATCCTTTAAAGAACAGGACTGCATGGGTATGTGCGACAACTGCCGCCATCCTAAACCCAAGCAAGATGTTCAGGAAGAGATGCATGTGGCCCTCAACGCAGTGAAAAAGCTCAACGGAGAGTTTCACCTCAACCACATCGTGAACTTCCTCTGCGGAAAGAAAATAGATTCCATCAAGGATTACGGCCACGACCTGTTGCCCGAGTTTGGCATCGGTAGGGAACGTGAAAAAGTGTTCTGGAAAAGCATTGTAAGGCTCGCACTGGTGAACCGCTTCCTGAACAAGAACATCGAAAAATACGGTTTGATGAGTCTGGCGCCTGAAGGCGAAGCCTACCTCAAAAAGCCACAACCATTGGAAATGGCGGTAGATACCGAGTTTGACAGTGTCACTGAAGAAGATTACGAAAACTTCAAACTGGAAAGCATTTGCGACGAGGTATTGTTCACCCACCTGAAAGACATCAGACGCACGGTTGCCAGAGACAAAGGTCAACCACCATACGTGGTATTCCAGGATCCGAGCCTGGAAGATATGGCCACCAAATACCCGGTAACGCTGGAAGAACTGTGCAACATCAACGGCGTAAGTCGCAACAAAGCACAGAAGTTTGGCGAGCCCTTTGTTGCCTACATCAGCAGCTATGTGAAAGAACATGGCATTGAACGGCCCCAGGACATCGTGCTCAAAACCACCGGAGAAAAATCAGGGAAGAAGGTGGCCATCATCCAGAACATCGACAAAAAGAACGACCTGCTGGATATTGCCAAAAGCCTCGGCATGGAATTCCATGATTTGGTTGCCGAACTGGAGCTGATTGTTGGCTCGGGAACCCGCCTGGATATTCGTTATTTCATCAACCAATTCCTCGACGAGGAGTTGCAGGAAGAAATTTTCAACTTCCTGCGCAGCACAGAAGAAGACAACCTCGAAATCGCACTCAAACATTTTGATGGTGAATACACCATGGAAGAACTGCAACTGATGCGCATTCAATTCCTGAGCGACGCCAACTAAGTCAGGCTTACATACCTTTCATCATCCATTGTGCACAGCCTGAAGGAACAAGCCGACCTCGAAAACCTGTATCGCAGGTTTCAGCCCGGTTTGATCCATTATGCCACAGGCATTGTACGCAGCGAACCCGATGCAGCCGAAATCGTACAGGACGTATTCCTGGCCGTTTGGGATAAAAGGCAATACCTCAGCCTTGACTCCGGGCTGAAAAACTATCTGTACCGTGCGGTAAAAAATCGCTGCCTCAATCACCTGAAAAGACCATCGGTTCCCTGGGCCGAAACCGGTGATGAACTTCCGCCCTTGGCCGAACCCTACAACTTCAGCGAACAGCTGAACGCGGCCGAAACAGAACAACTCATCTATTCCATCGTGGCGAAACTACCACCCCGCTGCAAACAGATTTTCCTGCTCAGCAGGATGGAACAATTGAGCTACAAGGAGATTGCGGAACTTATGGATATTTCCCCGAAAACGGTAGAAAACCAAATGACCATTGCCCTGCGCTTCATTCGGGAAAGCCTGTTCGGCATTTCCGGGGCCGGCTTGAATCAGGCTATCCTGAAACGTTATCTGTATTGACCGTGCGGGGATGAACCCTGCCCATGTACACGCAGTCGCCAAGAACACCCTCTCCGCTGCGGAAATCATTGCGGATCACTCCTTCTTGCACAAAACCCAACGCATCCAACAAACGAAGACTCGCCCTATTTTCCGTCGCCACCCTGCACAACACCTTGTTGAAACCCAGGCTGTAAAACAAATAATCCAACAACAGCTGCAGGGCTTCGAGCATGTAACCCTTCCCGCGATTTGCCGCATCCAGAAAATACGCCAGCTCGCATTTGGGAACCCGATGATCCAGGTGCATGGCCGCCAAATATCCGATGAGCGCTCCGTCTTCCTTCCTGTGGATTCCCATAACCAGCGATTGACCACGGGCCTGACTGCGCCGTCGTTCCGACAGCCAACTGCGGGTTCTGAACACAGAACTCACTTCCTCACACATGATGGGAAATGAATGCAGCAAATCTTGACGATTGGCCTGCACGAGCCGGAAAAACGAAATGGCATCCACTCGGTGGAGCGAATGCAGTGTGATGTTATGCCCATCAAACCTCAAATCCTGATGGAAAGGAAACTCCATCATGGTTGCTGCATCGCCTGCATCATGGCTTCCATTCCGGCAATTCCTTCCTCGAAACGGTGCGGTTCATATCCAAGCACACGTCGTGCTTTATCCAGAATAAATCCAGTTCTGGGCGGACGTTTTGCCGGTTGATTCAGCGTGTTGCTGCCTACGCGCGATACGTGTTCCATGCTCAACCCGTAGTAATCCGCTACGCGGGAAACCAAATCGTAAATGCTCATAAAATCTGAGCCGCTGATGTTGTAAACCCCTTGGGCTTCATGCACTTCGGCGAGGTAGCAACCCATGGCCAGATCTTCAGCCCAGGTAGGCGTGCGCCACTGATCGTCAACCACCTGCATGGGCTTGCCCTGTTCCAACGCCTGTTTCGCCCATAAAACAATATTGCTCCGGCTCATGTCGTGCACAATGCCGTACACCAGCACGGTGCGCAGAATGGCCCAGCGGCTGCATCCCTGTTCCACAATCTGCTCCCCTTTCCATTTAGAATGTCCGTAATAACTCAATGGGTCGGGCATTGCTTCTTCATCATAAGGGCCATCATTCCCGTTGAAGATAAAATCCGTACTCAGGTGGATGAAGTGTGAACCCACCGATTCGGCAGCCCTAGTAAGGTATTCAACAGCCTGCACATTCAATGCGTCGCAGGTCTTATGATCCAGTTCACAGGCATCGACATTGGTCATGGCAGCCGTGTGGATGACCACATCCGGACGATGCTGTTGCAATACGCGCTGTACTTGTGCATCGTCACAGATGTCCAAAGATTCATAAATATATCCTCCGGGTTTGGGATAGCGGTCTGGGCCTTTTCCGGTGGCAATGAGCGTTCGGTTTGGTTGCTTCAAGTATAAATCGGTGAGTTTTTGGCCGAGCAATCCGTTGCTGCCGGTAACCAGAATCTTCTTCATGGCTCGAAATTACCGCTTGCCCTGCAAATCCTGACGCGGTTCCCTTGTTCCTGTGACAAGGGTCAGTGCTCCCCGGCATATCTGTCCGGTACTTTGCTGCACGTATTTACACATGAGCAGCATCAAGCAATTCCAGGGTCATATTGTATGGTTTGACCAGCACATTTTAGACAATTTCGGCACCCATGAACATGAAACGGTTTATTCAGCCGCCATTCAGGGCCATCAAAGCGGAACCATGCAGTTGACTTTCGACTGGCAGCGAAACGTTGGCATGGAAGGCGGCTTGGTAAAGCTGTTCAGTGAAGACGGCAAAAACTTCTCCGGACAAGGCAGCTATCTGGAAGAACAGGAAATCCAGGCAGCGGTGCAGGCAAAATTGTATTTCAGCGCCTTAGGTACATCGGTGCTCACAGGAACCTGGAATGAACAAGGCCGGTATTACCATTTTCTGGCAGAGTTTCAGACAGAAGGGTAAGAAGTCTGCCCACTGCAGGAGCAGCTCGTTCAGTTTCGAAATAATTCAGCACACTGGGAATTGGCAGACGCGAAATGAAAACAAAAAGCCACTTCACAGTACTGAAAGGCGTTTAAAATTCATGCTTTAACATGTGAAGAATTTTTTGCTTCAATGGAGGAACTTCATGTTGTATTATAACCCAAACTGCCTCTAGTTTTATATTGAAATACTCATGCGCTATGAAATTCCTAAATGAGCGGATTTTATACCAAGGATATGCGTACTTATCAAGAATTTCTTGTTCAACATGCATGATGGCTTCCCCTATTACGCTGAACTGAAATAGCACCGCATTGTTGAGCATGGTATGCTGACAAAAGGATTTCTCATCTTCTGGAGCAATGAACAATTCAACCGTTTCAAGGGCCTGGACAATATGCTCCAAGTGCCTTTTGCTTTCCAGGCGTTTATTCTTTTTCATAAATCAATTGTAAATCCTCTTGCACCTGTTCCAGAATATGGGACCTGAAGCTGTCCATAAAACCGATGTCAACCTTCCGGCCGGTAAGCTCCTCGACACGATACTGTACTTCAGCCAGATCGAAGTAACTAAACTGATTGTTGGTTTGAATGGCCACGTCAATGTCACTGTCAGGCCGTTCTTCCTTTCTGGCAAAAGAACCGAAAATCCAGGCCTTTTCTATTCCCGAATATTGCGCGATGATTTCCTTCAGTTGTTTCAACATTAGATTCCTGTCAGACTTATGTGCAGTTTCATAGGCCAATTGCTTTTCAGCTGCCTTCACGGCTTCCAAGGCATGCGATTCATCGCCAATCGCATACAACACCTTTTCACTTAAGAACAATACGAGCAAGGCCTTGCTGTCGTATTCATAGAGCACCGAAAGTTTCAATACCAGTTCCCTCGTCCAGCGCCTTTCACCCCGCTCCATTTTGCTGAGCATAGCCACATCAACACCTGCCTCGGCAGCAACCTTGCGTAGGGACCATCCCTTTTCCTTCCTTAATTTTCGCAGTAAAGGCCCAATGCGTAATGCTGACATCTTTTTGTTGACAAATTATGTCAAATATAGTCGTTTACTGGGCGCTCCAGCCAGGCGTAAAAAAGAAACGAACCACTGTGGCCGGAGGCAAAAAAGTTGTATTCACAGCACCTCAAACAAAAAAGCCCCCACAACCGGCGTTGAGGGGGCTTTTGTATGAAACGGTTTCAGGTTCAGTCTTCCCTTGGCGGGCGGGGACCGCGATCTCTGCGGTCACGATCATCACGACCTCCGCGTGAACCATCCCTTCTTGGACCCTCAGGACGCGGTGAACGCTCGCGCTCTACATAACCCTCGGGCTTGGGAAGCAATACCTTACGGCTCAGGCGGTACTTGCCGGTTTTCTTGTCAACCTCGATGAGCTTCACCTCGATCTTATCGCCTTCCTTCAGCACACCTTCCATGCTGGGAACGCGTTCCCAGGCCAGTTCACTGATGTGCAGCAGTCCGTCGCGGCCGGGCAGGATTTCCACAAATGCACCGAAATCGGTGATGGTGCGTACCGTGCCCTGATACACTTCACCTTCCACGGGAACCGTAGAGATGCCGCGAATCTTCTCCAGCGCCTTGCGCATGCCGTCGCCGTCTTTACTCATGATTTCCACCACACCTTTTCCGTCTTTCTCTTCTATGGAAATGGTGGTATTGGTTTCGCGCTGCAGCTCCTGGATGTTCTTGCCACCCGGGCCAATCACGGCGCCGATGAATTCCTTCTCAATAATCACCACTTCAATGCGTGGAACAAACGGTTTGTAGTCGGCGCGGGGTGCCTGGATTTCTTTGGCCATTTCGCCAAGAATATGCAGACGGCCTTCACGGGCTTGTTTCAAAGCCTGTGATACCATTTCCCACTTCAAGCCGTGGATTTTGATGTCCATCTGGCAGGCTGTAATCCCATCTTCCGTACCCACAACTTTGAAATCCATATCGCCGAGGTGGTCTTCATCACCCAGAATGTCGCTGAGGATGGCGTATTTACCACTGTCTTCATCGGTAATCAGACCCATGGCGATTCCGCCTACAGGCTTGCGCAGGCCAACACCGGCATCCATCATGGCCATACTTCCGGAACAAACCGTTGCCATGGAACTGGAGCCATTCGATTCCAGCACATCGCTCACAATACGCACCACATAAGGATAATCTTTGGGCATCATTTTCTTCAGACCGCGCAGGGCGAGGTTTCCGTGACCAATTTCCCGGCGTCCGGTACCACGCATTGGCTTGGCTTCTCCGGTGCTGAACGGCGGGAAATTATAGTGCAGCATAAAGCGGCTGTACCCGTGCAGCATCGGGCTGTCCAACAACTGCTCATCCAACTTGCCGCCCAGGGTAACTGTTGCCAGTGCCTGAGTTTCGCCCCGTGTAAACACGGAAGAACCGTGCGCAGCAGGCAGGTAATCGGTGATGCAATCAATCTGACGAATTTGGGTCGCGTTCCGGCCATCCAGGCGTTTGCCTGATTCCAGAATCATTTTCCGCATACCGTAATATTCGGCTTCATGGAAATACTTCTTCACCAATGATTTCTTCAGGTCGGCATCTTCTGCGCCTTCAAACCCTTTGAGGTAGTTTTCCAGGATGGCTTTGGTGGCCTCACGTCGTTCGGTTTTGGGTTTTCCACTTTCAGCAACCTCACGAATCAGGGGTGTACAATCGGCCAAAACCTGGGCACGCAGATCCGCATCATTAACCTCGTGGGAATACTCGCGAACGGTTCTGCCTCCGGCCATAGCCACAAGCTCCATTTGCTTGGCGCACTGCAACTTAATGTGTTCATGGGCAAACTGCATGGCTTTCAGCATATCGTCTTCACTCACTTCGCTCATTTCACCTTCCACCATGTTGATGTCATGCATGGTACCGGATACGATCATGTCGATATCGCTCTGTTCCAAGGCATCTTTATACGGATTGATGATAAATTCACCGTTGATGCGTGCCACGCGCACTTCGCTGATGGGACCGTTGAACGGAATATCGCTGAGCATGATGGCTGTGGAAGCCGCCAGACCGGCATATTGATCGGGGAGGATGTTTTCGTCGGAGCTGATGAGGTACACCAGCACCTGTGTGTCGGCATGGTAATCCTCAGGAAACAGCGGACGCAGTGCACGGTCAATCAAACGGCTGATCAATACTTCGTAATCACTGGGTCTGGCTTCCCTGCGGTGAAAACTTCCCGGGATGCGACCTACTGCCGCGAATTTTTCCTGATAGTCAACGGTCAGGGGCATGAAATCGATGCCCTCTTTGGCTTCATAGTTACTTACAGCCGTTGCCAAAAGCATGGTGTTTCCCACCTTAAGCACCACGCTTCCATGGGCTTGTCTGGCCAAACGGCCTGTTTCGAGTTGGATGACTTTGCCATCACCCGTATCAAAACTCAGGGTATGTATTTGCTTATTCATATAAGTTGTTCTGTTTTTTTTGTACAAAAAAAGCCCCTTGAAAAGGGGCTTTTCTTAACAATAAATTGAAGAAGTAAGGGTTGAGCTTACTTACGTATTCCAAGTTCTTTAATCAGCGCGCGGTATTTGAATACATCCTGCTTGGCAAGATAATTCAAGAGTGCGCGGCGCTTTCCTACCAGCTTCACCAGGCTCAGCTCTGCAGAATGGTCTTTGCGCTTTTCCTGGAGGTGCTTGCTGATATGATTAATGCGCTCCGTGAACAGGGCAATCTGAGCTTCAGTGCTGCCGGTGTTTACAGGGCTGCCACCAAATTTGGTGAAGATTTCTTTCTTTGCTTCTTTAGTCAGTTGCATTTTTTTCGGGTTGCAAACTTAATAAACATAATCGGGAAAAGAAAACCCTTCCATTCATTTTTACACATCAATAGGATCCAAAGACTCGGCGCAGGAGCCATTCTGCCGACAACAAGAGCAGTATCGCCGTCATGTACCACCAGGCATCGAGCGCGTCGGTATTGCTTATTTCCGATCGCAGCAATGGTTGTATTTTATTCCGGTCGGCGATGAGCCGGAACAGGTCATCTGCCGCTGTGTTCGGGGCAAAAGCGCCGCCGTTGTTCACCGCAAGTGAACGTAGTGCTTTCCAGTCGGCCTGCAGAAGTTGCAATTCACCTTCTTCCTCTTGGATGAGGAAAGCACCTGTTGCCTTTTGGCCATCGAGGCGTGCCGAATAGCGATATGCCCCCGGAGGAAATCCACCGGCCTCCAGCCTGTAGGTCGAACCTGAAGGGCTCATCGTCATTCTTTTTCGGAAGCCTGCAGGCCCTTCAAAATCGACCTCAATACTTTTCCCCGGAACGGGGGTCATGGTCTGGTCAAGCACCACACCTTCGAAAACGGCATACTCATCGGTGCGAAACAACTGCTTTGTTGGTTCCACGCGAAAGCGACTGCGGTTGCCACGAACTGCTGCATATCGAATAATGCGCAGCAGGAAACGATCAAAATCATCGTGCTGTTTTTTCTGCGCAAAAAAGTGCATGCGCCAGCGCCATAAACCATCTCCGCTGATAAACCCAGTTTTCCGTGCAAGATCGCTGCGAAACGCAATCAACGGATTGGAAGTAAGAACCGAACCTATTTTTTGCCATACCAGCACTTCCAGTCCAGGACCACTTGGGTAGCTGCCGAATGGAACCTGCATGGGTGGCAGGCTGGACAGTGCGCCTTCCCAGGCCGGTTCCGGCGCAAAACCGCTGAATGATGCATTCCATGCACCCTGAGCCTCCGTGGATTTATTTCCCGGTGCGGTAATGCGCAAACCAGGTTCAAGCCGGGCAAATGCATCCAGCTTACTCCCCGGCCCGAGGATGTACAACATATTCACCCCGGCCCGAACCGCACGCTCATGTTGTACGCCGGCATCAGCCAGTATTCCAGGAACCTGATGCCAGATGATCAAATCATAATCCGCTGCGGCTTTTGTGTTGAATGCTGCCAAATCAAAGGCTTGTACTTCGAAGGCCGGTGCCGATTCAAGCACTTCCTTCAACGCACCAACATCGGGGTGCGGGCTCCCAAAAACAACGGCAATTTTTTGCCGCTCATCCACCACTTCGGTAAGCACGGAAATGCCGTTGTTGCGCAAGGACCATTCTCCAGCCTGCGGCATTACCTGCACCTGAAAACGCTTCATGCCCGGTTCACGGGCAGGAACCTGAAAACGCACTTGGGCATACGGTGGATTTCCTATGGCTTGAACTGTTTGACGGGCCAATACGCGACCTTCTTCCAGTAGTTGCACTTCCAGAGAAGCACCCGCATATCCTTGGGCTGCGATGTCTGCTTCTACGGTAAATTCATTGCCCATGAACACCACGCGTGGTGCTTCAGCCTTTTTTATGGCCAGGTCTTTCTTTCGAACCGTATCCCCGAGACCAATGGTATAAAGTGGAGCTTTAAAAGGGTTGTTGAGGTAGGATGGATTGATTCCTGAACTTGCGATGCCATCGCTCAATACCACTACAGCTCCTATGTGCTGTCCAGCGTACCGATCCGCTGCTTCGCGCAGCGTGCGTTCCAGATCTGTACAGGGCTGTACCAATCCCTTGGCTGGCTGCTCCATACCACAGCCGAAAGGAATCAAGCGGAGCGAATTTGGCCCAAACACACGGTCTGCCTGGTCTTTCAGCGTTCCCTGATACCATTGCATGATGCGGGCGCTGTCTGGCAATACGCCAAGTGAACGACTATGGTCGGTGAAAACCAAAAGTAAGGGTTGGACTACCTCGTTCTTTCGCAGCCGAAAAACAGGCAACAGCAGCAACAAAAGGACCAGGAACAACGCCAGAAACCGACATACAGCCATGACCCAAACCACAGGTGGGGTGCTGCCATTTTCCCTTCTGAAAGGATGCCTTCGATACAACAGCCAGGTGGAGGCTGCAGCCAAGAGGGCGATTGGAATCAGAAGCCAGGCGGCGGCTTCAACAGACCACTGCATCCTGGAAATTGCTGTTCAGTGAGCTTAGGGATGAACCACCCTGATTACGGTGTTATAAGTTTCAGAATGAAGCGCAACCAGGTAAACACCGGAAGGCAGATGCTTCATTGGGAGCTGAACTTCCCGCGATGGTGCAACGGTAACAACATTGCCCAACTGTTTTCCGTCGATGGAGCGCAATACCGCCTGAACCGGTTCTTGTGCCGGGTTGAACACATGTACAAATCCTGCTGCAGGATTTGGGTAAACGCGGGCGGTGCCGGCAACTTGTTCCTGAACTGATGCACCCCAGTTTACCACAATATTGAGGGTGAGGGTATCTCTTTGGGTAGGCGCTTTCAAGTTCCAAACAGCGTATTGAATCACAGCGGTACCAGCCAAGCCCTGAGGCGCCACGGTAATTTTAATAAACGCTTCTTCCGGCGCTTTGAATGGAGCCATATTTCCGGCTTCGCG
>JBEDND010000025.1:0-4762 GCA_041170785.1 Bacteroidota bacterium
ATAGGGTAATGGCTGCATGAACGTGCTTTAGATAAAATGCATTTAATGCACGGAAAGCTTGTGAACTGGATAAGTTGGTGCGGGTGTAATGGTAAGTGGTTCGCGGTTCGACCCCGATAAATCTGGGTAGGCACACTTCCTTACCAACCTGCTTACGGAATTCGTGGATTGACGGCCCTTCGGTAAACTCAGGGTGACAAAGTTTTCGTACAGGCACACATTTCCTTTACAGCTTAATATAACCATTCGCGCATGAATTGCTATGCGAGTAATGACCACCGCATTCGTTTTTCTGCGGTATTCGCCGCTCAATGAACGGTTCGAGATTATAAGTCATGTTTGTACAGCCGTGGAGGATGGGGCGCCAACCCGGTATTGGAGCACGCATGGAAATGCTTTGATGTTTCTTTGCAAGATCTTGTTATTTTAGCGGAAGACGATATACGCAGCTATTTCATTCAGATAGATAGTATCACTAATTATAAAATGAAAGGTAGTAAGATCATAGAAGTTCAGTCCATAGCAGTTTCTGTTACCGCTGTGCATGGCGAGGACTACATCTGTATCACAGATATGGCGCAGGCCAAATCGGATGCGAGCAGAGCCGCGGATATAATCAAAAACTGGATCAGAACCAGAACTACCCTTGAGTTTTTAGGTGCATGGGAGAAAATCTACAACCCTGATTTCAAAGTGGTCGAATTCGACCACTTTAAAAGCCAGGCAGGTTTGCCTTCTTTTGTGCTGAGCCCTAGCCAATGGGTTGAAAAAACAAATGCCATTGGCATATTTTCCAAGGCTGGTCGCTATGGCGGCACATATGCCCACAGGGATATTGCCTTTGAATTTGGTTCTGCCATTAGTGCCGAGTTCAAGCTCTACCTCATCAAAGAATTTCAGCGTCTTAAAGCCGATGAAAGCGACCGCCTGAAGCTGGAGTGGAACCTGCAACGCACCCTGGCCAAGGTGAATTATCACCTGCACACCGATGCCATCAAAGAAAACCTGATACCCCGGGAACTGATGAAAAAAGAAGCTGTTCAGGTATATGCTTCAGAAGCAGATGTGTTGAACATGGCCCTCTTCGGAAGAACAGCCGCACGTTGGCGCGAGGAAAACCCCGGAGCAACAGGGAATATCCGTGACCAGGCCAGCCTGGAGCAGCTCGTGGTGCTCACCAATTTGGAAAGTCTGAACGCCGTCTGGATTCGTCAGGGTTTGCCGCAGCATGAACGCCTGTTGCTCTTGAACCAGGCCGCCATTCAACAACTGAGCAGCTTGCTCAGACACCATGCCATCAGGCAACTGAAGCAGCACGAGTGAAATATTCCTATCTCTGGCTCATACGGGAACGGCAAGTGTACTTGAGCAAACCGCACTGTTTTGACCCTTTCATCGTCTCGTGGATTTGTTCGGGGCAAACTATGAGCCTATCAGAAATTACCTTAAACGAATCTTTCGTAAACACTGGGTGAAAGCCCTGTTTAAAAAGTCCATCGAATCATGAGGTGTATTAAATAAGAAAGCCAGAGCAAAAGATATAAAGCCCAGCAAAAGGAACGGCATTAAAGTTTGGAAGATTTGGAGTGCAGCAAGTATGTGCTAAATAGTGCCTGCCCCGCAAGCTTTAGATGCGGGGAGGAGATCACCTGCAGCCCTTCGGCGTGGCTCCCCCACAGCTCATTGCTGCCGCAATTCGGTGGGGGCAGGCAGGGTGACACATTCGATTGATTGCAAGCGTAAGGCCTTCCAGACTTATCAGCCTTGATTTTTTGCTTACTTTTTCATCAAGGAAAAAGTAAGGAGAAATAAGGTAATGGCTGTATTGACGTGCTTTAGATGAAATTCATTTAATGCTCGGAAACCCTGCAAACTGGATAAGTTGGGGCGGGTGTAATGGTAAGTGGTTCGTGGTTCGACCCCGATAAATCTGGGCAGGCACACTCCCTTACCAACCTGCTTAAAAAATTCGTGAATTGACGGCCCTTCGATAAACTCAGGGTGACAGATTTATCACTTCCATAATTCTTTCAAAAACCAATCCCCTTCTCGGGTATTTTTGCCCTATGAACTGGTTCTGGGTGGCCATCGGCGGAGCAGTGGGCAGCGTATTACGCTTCCTCATGGCAAGGCTGCTGCCTGTCGCCGGTTCCGGTTTTCCTACGGCGACGCTGCTGGTGAACCTCAGCGGCTGTCTGCTCATCGGCATGCTGGCCGTGGTATTGCCTCAGGGCTGGCCGCGCCTGCTGCTCGTCACCGGCGTACTCGGAGGCTTCACCACCTACTCGGGCTTCGGACTGGAAACGCAGCAACTGCTCGCCCAAGGCCGAACCTCTACCGCATTACTGTACCTTGGTGCCACCTGGATTGGTGGACTGATTTGTACCGCCGCCGGCTGGAAAGCGGCACAATTTATGAACGCATGAAGACCATGAAACTCCGTGGCTTATTCCTGTTTTTGCTGATGCTGGCAGGCGCAACACGCAGCTTTGCCGCGCAAATCCTCGTGCCCATGGACGAGTCGCAGAAGGCGCACCTCAAAGCCTACGGGCTCACCTATTGGGTGCTGGCCAAAGGCGGTGAAGCGCAGTGGTTGCTGAACTACCGCGGGGGCAGCTTCATGTTCCCCCACAGCACCGATGCCGAAAACGAATGCAAGATCCGCGGTGTGGGCTATGAGGTCATCACCGAAGCCAATGCCAACGCCGTGCTGGCCACCATCTCCAATCCCGACGTGAACATGGAGGCGGTGAAGCTGCTCAAGGTGCCGCGCATCGCGGTGTATTCGCCCAAGTCGAAGCAGCCCTGGGACGATGCCGTGACGCTGGTGCTTACCCATGCCGAAATCCCGTACGATGTGGTGTTCGACGACGAAGTGCTGCAGGGCAAGCTCCTCCAATACGACTGGCTGCACCTGCACCACGAAGATTTCACCGGACAATACGGCAAGTTCTGGGCAGGCTTCTCCCAGGCGGGCTGGTACCGCGAACAGGTGGCCGAGGCAGAAGCCATCGCCGCGCGCAACGGATATGCCAACGTGCAGCAACTGAAAGGCGCCGTGGCCCGCATGATCCGCGATTTCACCATGGGCGGGGGATTCCTCTTCGCCATGTGCAGCGCCACCGATACCTACGACATCGCGCTGGCCGCCGAAGGCGTGGACATCTGTCAGGATATGTTCGACGGAAGTCCGGCGGACCCGGTAGCCCAGCAAAAGCTCGACTTCGCCAAGTGCTTCGCCTTCCAGAATTTCCAGATTGAAATGAATCCCTACGTGTACGAGCACAGCAGCATCGACGTAAATCCGCTCACGCGGCGCATCAGCGAAGACCAGGATCTGTTCACGCTGTTCGACTATTCCGCCAAGTGGGACGTTGTTCCCGCCATGCTCTGCCAGAACCATACGCGCACCATCAAGGGCTTCATGGGACAAACCACGGCCTTCAACAAGCAATACGTGAAGAGCAATGTGACCATCATGGGCGAGAATGCCGCGCTCGGCGAGGCCCGCTACATCCACGGCGAATACGGTAAAGGCACCTGGACGTTTTACGGCGGCCACGACCCGGAAGATTACCAGCACCACGTAGGAGAGCCGCCAACCGATTTGGCCTTGCATCCCACTTCACCCGGCTACCGACTCATCCTCAACAACATCCTCTTTCCTTCCGCCAAAAAGAAGAAACTCAAAACCTGAGGAACCGCGCCTCAGCCTTCCATCCGCATGCACATCCAGGAAATCAGCAGCCTTCAAAATCCGCGCATCAAGGAGTTGGTGCATTTGCTGGAGAAGTCGCGGGAGCGGCGCCGGCAGGGTTTGATGGTGGTGGAAGGTTTGCGGGAAATCTCCCTGGCTTTGCAGTCGGGTGTGCAGCCGCAGGCGCTTTTTTTCTGTGGAAGAAGGACTGCGCAGGAACAGTTAGAACCTTTCCTCAACCAGGGCGGCAACATACCCTTGTTCGACCTGAAAGAAGAAGTGTTTGCGAAAATTGCCTACCGCGACGGTGTGGCCAATGCGGTGCTGCTGGGCAAATCACCGGAAACCACGCTGGCGCAATTTCGTCCGCGGAATGGCCGGATCATCCTGATTGAAGGCGTGGAGAAGCCCGGCAACCTCGGGGCGGTATTCCGTTCGGCAGATGCGTCCGGTTGTGGCGGCATTGTGGTGTGCGACCCCGCCGCCGACCTCTTCAATCCCAACGTGTTGCGCAGCTCCCTTGGTTGCGTGTTTGCCGTGCCTGCTGCTGTGTGCACCGCTGAAGAATTGTTGCCTTGGCTGCAGGCGGAACAGTACCGCCTCATCACCACGTACATGGACAGCCCGGGTGGCTGGACGGAATTGGATCTGCGCGGAAAAACCGCCGTTGCGCTGGGCACCGAAGCCGTCGGACTGAGCGACATCTGGCGCGATGCAGCGGCAGCAAACCTCCGCATTCCCATGAAAGGACTGATTGATTCTTTAAATGTGAGCAATGCCGCTGCGGTCATCATGTACGAACTGCAGCGCCAACAGGATGCTTCCCACGCTTAACTTTGCCCCATGCAACCGGATACCAGCAATTTTAAAATCCTGCTCATCATCAGCGAGTTTCTCGTCACCGGAGTGGTGTTTGCCGGCGTATACCTGATTTTCCGGAATTTCAAAAAGAAAGAACAAGAACAACGGGAACGGGATAAGGGGTTGTAATTCATCCCTGTCATGGTGAGCTTGCCGAACCATAGTGTATTGTATGTCATGGTGAGCCCGAAATTCCTGTCATGG
>JBEDND010000026.1:0-14199 GCA_041170785.1 Bacteroidota bacterium
TTCCTGTTCCAGAGAATTGGGAAATTTGAAAGCGGCCCTGATGTTCACAGATTCATGCAATTATTTTGGTGTTTTGGCAGAAAAGAAACGCGAGCGGGCCGATGTCAGTAAAGCGCAAATGCAGCTGGAACAAGAGCGTTACAGCTTTATGCTCCATGAGCAAAAATTAATGCATAGGAATAAAAACATCCTGTGGGGCTCTGCTGTCGTCATCCTGGTACTGGTTCTGTCATCTGTCCTGGTGCTCATAAACAAACAAAAACAACGTGCCGTTCAAGGAAAGCGCTTGTCTGAGCTGGAGCGAAAAAAAGTTCATTTGGAGATGGAAGCAATCCGCCTTCGCATGAATGAACTGATGCTGCTCATGCAGCAAAGAAATCTTGAATTGGCGCAACTGCGAAAGGATAGCTTATGGGAACTGCAGGCAAAATCTGAGGACCCAGATGTACTTCCAATGGATCGTTTGCGCGGCGCGCGAATCATTACTGAAGATGATTGGCAGCGTTTCATGGCATTATTTGAAACAACTTATGAAGGTTATCTGCATAAGGTGAGCATGCTTATTCCGGAAATTACGCCGGCAGAACTCAGGTATTTGGCCCTCAACAGGTTACATCTGGGCAATAAAGAAATTGCCGATATGCTGGGTGTCGGTGTATCGGCTGTCCGTTCCACAAAGTCGAGATTGCGCAAAAAGTTGCCACCCGATTTTTTTGGGTAGCGTTCATGCAGAGGCTTTGTTTGCAACAAAATTGCAACGCTGCATTGTGTGCAATTTTCTCGGTAATCGTGAACATTTGTATCATGAGTAGCATAAAAAAGAGCCTGACAATAACTGCCATGTTGCTTGGTTTGGGACTTTATGCCCAACCACCTGCCGGATCCGTGCCCGCAAAGCCAAATACCATTTATTATGCCGGAGGAAGTTGCACCTTTTATGACGCTTCAAACAACGTACTGTTAACGGTAGATGCAACCGAAGCTTCCTGGTCTGCAAGCCCCGCAAAGGCTGCATGGGTGTTGGTGAATCCGGTAAGCGGGGGCTACTATGAGTTCCCTAATTACTCCGCCAATCAGCCCACGTGTAATATGAGGCAGTACATCCAACCGTTCTGGAATGCCGATACCATTTTTAATGAACTGGTGCTGCTGAATGGCGTGAATGCCAAAGCTAATCTCATGTTTAAGCCGGCTAAGGTGCTTTCAGTAACGAATTACGATTTTTCACAAACCTTCATCTCCGGCAAAGACTACTCGGTGAATGGAAGGGTTATCACACAGTTAAGCACGGCGGTTTCTGCAACGGTGGAATTGAAGCTTGGCCAAAATAAACTCATGAATACCAAGCCCACTTCATGGACATGCGTTACCTACATCCCGGACCGCAGCGACTGGAAGGGGGGTGCATTGTTGGCAGCCAAAGGCAATATGTTGCCCAAAACCATGGCAAAGCTGAAGGCTAAACAAGCACTTGTTGTTCAGGCCTACGGCATGAGCATCACGGCTGGTCTGAATGTGAGTGGTTTTGCCGGAGATACCAAGAATTTCCCGGTTACCAAGCCATACATGCATAGCTATATTGACTTGTTTTGTGATGAGTTGAGCCGGAAGTATGGTTCAGCCATTACGAATATTAATGGTTCTTGTGGTGGTAAAACTGCCGCATGGGTGGATCAATACTGCAAAGCCATGGTGAATCCCAATAAACCGGATTTGGTGTTGTTGGATATGGGAATGAATGATATTTGGTTTACGAGTAATACCGCTTTTCGCAACAGCATGGCTTCCGCCATCCAAAAAATAAAAACCGACTGTCCCGATGCCGAATTTATACTCATTGGCAATATGTTGCCGGATGTGACAGGTACAGGCGCGCCTTCAAATGGGGCCACGGCCATGTATGGTTTTCTGAATGAATTGAAATCATTGGAAACCTCCGGTGTTGCCCTTTTTGATATGACTACCCTGAGTGATTCCATTTACCGCCGGAAAGGTGTGATTCATTGTACTTCAAACGCGCTGCATCCAAATGATTATTTGGCAAGATGGTATGCACATGGATTGATTCATTTAATGAACGAACCAAGTGCCGCGGGGAGTAAAACGTATTACGTAAATACAACTGGAAATAATACAGATGGTTTATCTCTGGCTACAGCCTGGACCTCTTTGGACAAGGTGAATGCAGCAACTTTTAATCCCGGAGACAAGATTCTGTTTGAAGGAGGAAAAACGTTCACAGGCAACATCCAAATTGATCAGAATGATGGCAATGACCCATCAAAACCCATTGAGTTTGCCACTTATGGCACGGGAAAAGCTACGATAAAAACAACTTCGACGGCACTTTGCGGATTCAAGGCCTCAAATACACAAGGGATTATCATTCGTAATCTGATCTTCTCAGGGCCGGGGAATGGAACCCAAAAAAATGTGGATGGTATTCAATGCTATACCAATAAATCATCGGGATATCTGAGCAATATTCAAATCAGGCAGGTGGAAGTAAGTGGTTTTGGTTTTTGTGGCATTCAATTCATGTCGGAATGGAATACTACTGTTAAAGGCGGATTCAGCAATGTATTCATAGACAGCTGTTCGGTGCATCACTGCCGGGAAAATGGAATAGTGAGTATTGGATATGATGACCAAACGGTGAGGTACTATCAACATTTCAATTTCCGCATTACCAATACCAAAGTGTTTAATATTTCGGGTTATGCTGCGGCCACCCACAAAGGCAGTGGTATAGTATTGTCGCAAGTAGATTCGGCCTTGATAGAACGTTGTGAGGCCTATGAAAACGGCGGTGGAAATACGGCTTGTGGCGGTCCGGGAGGCATTTGGGTCTGGTCTGCGAATCGCGTTACCATCCAATATTGCGAAAGTCATCATAATCGCTCCGGTTCCGGTTCTGGTTGTGACGGGTTGGGCTTTGATCTGGATGGAGGCGTTACCAATTCGTGGCTACAATACAACTTCGCGCATGATAATGATGGCGCCGGTTTCCTGTTGGGCAATTTCTCCGGTGCACGACCCTGGGGGAATAATGTTGTGCGGTACAACATCAGCGTGAACGATGCACGCACGAACAATAGTCCGATTACTCTTTTTACCGCACCTGCAACATCTTGGGATGGATTGAAGTTCTATCACAACACGGTGCATGTGACCCCTTCAGCCCTGAATAAAACGCCTGAGTTTTGTGTATTTCAAATGACTGACTACGGCAGTTCTATGGCCAATGTAGCCTGCTATAACAACATATTCTCGAGCACCGGCGGCATTAGGATGATTCATGTTCCTGCGGTGTTTACGAGCCAAAATCCAAAGTTTATAGGTAACCTGTATTGGGGGAATGGAAGTGCCGCCGGTTTTTTTTACGATGGACCAAGGAATTCTTTGGCTGATTTCCGCAGTGCAGGTGTTTTTTGTGAGAAAAATGGAACGGCAAATACAGGGCTGGAGGCCGATCCTTTATTGACCAATATCAATAAACAACCGCTTACAGTTGCGCCATTGGCACCTCAATTCCTGGATGCCTTCCGCCTTCAAAGCAGCAGTCCTGCAATAAACGCAGCCATAGATTTATCTGCATTCGCAGGCATTAATTCCGGAACGCGAGATTTCTTCGGCAATGCGCGTGGAACTGGGCTTGCGGCAGATATAGGTGCCCATGAAATGTCCATGGGTACTTCTTCTGCGGATATCCGGGACAGCGATCGTGGATTTGTCATTTATCCAAATCCGGTTCAGTCTGTGGCCATCATTAGAACCAGTGCTCAAGATCCGGATGATGGTTTTCGGGTGTATGATGGGTGTGGTCGCTTCATGACCTACCTGCATGCTTCAGAACGAATACTCGATACTCATGGTCTGAGTCCTGGTGTCTATACCGTTACTGCAAGGTTTCAGGGCATCCCCTTTCAAGTGAGTATCGTTAAATATTAAACTGCGCATAGCTTCGCAGAGCTTTCCAACCGACGCGCTGCGTCGCTCAGGTCTTTCGTTTGAATCCGAAATTAATGTGTTACATTCCCGACACATTGAAGGAAATCATCCTGTTCTGAACCATGAGGAAACTAAAAAGACTACTGAGTGCAGCATGCTTGCTTGTTCCTGTTTTTGCTGAAGCACAAAACACCTGCCGAGAGGTGGTGGGTTATTATGCAGGATGGCAATGGTACGACCGGAACAAACTGATGAATCCCAAATCTGTTCCGTACAAGAAATACTCCATCCTGAACTATGCCTTCTTCCAACCTCAAAACGACGGCAGTATCAAGATTTCAGATCCCTGGGGCGACAAGAATCAATTGCTGGGCCCTATCAACTGGGCAACAGCACCGGCAGGCTACGATACCCAATACGATTTCGGCAATGCCGCCTACCATCAACCCAATCAGCGTTTGAGCGACTATGCGCATCAGGGTGGCTGCAAACTGCTGGTTTCTGTTGGAGGCTGGACTTATTCTGCCAATTTCCCCGGCATTGCTGCCAATCCGGCGTACAGAGCCAAATTTGCGCACGATTGCGTACAGATGGTAGCGCTGTACGGGCTCGATGGCGTGGATATAGATTGGGAATATCCTTCCGGTAATACCGAAAAACAGAATTTCACGATTCTGCTGCGCCAGGTGCGTGATTCCCTCGACGCACTGGAATCTCGCCGCAGTGTGGAACTCATGCTCACCATTGCCGTTGGCGCCGCGCCGGCACGCATGCTTGACGTGGAATGGAGCGCAGTAACCAGCCTGGTAGATATCGTAAACCTCATGAGCTATGATTACTACGGCAGCTGGGACAAGCTGAACAGCCACAATGCGCCCTTGTATCCGGTGAAAACCGCCGGACAGCCAGGGTTTAGTGTTTCAGAATCTGTGAACAACCTGTTGGCGAAAGGCGTTCCGGCCAACAAGCTTACTGCAGGTGTGGCGTTCTATGGTCGTTCGCAAACCAGCAGTGCCAAACCGGCATTATACGCAGCCAGTACCGGCAATGCGGATTTGGTCAACTTCGCCGCCGATGAAGGAACTCCACTGTATTACAATATACTTAAAGCCTTGCCCAATTTTGAGGCATACTGGGATTCCACCGCAGCAGTTCCTTATTTAATCGGAAAACAGGCCAACACCTTTGTTTCCTACGACGATGAACAATCCATGGAGCAAAAGGCCCTTTTTGTGAACAGCAAAAACCTGCGGGGCGTAATCATCTGGGAAATCTCCGGCGACATGATTGAAAGCACCGTAACGCCTGGAACCATTGAACGCACGCCTTTGGTGGATCGGTTGAACACGGTGTTTTGCAGCGGCAGCACATCAGCCAAATATGCCGTTGTGCCGCAGCTTTCGGCGTATCCAAATCCTACAGGTGCGGACGGCGTGGTGTATGTTCGGGGATTGCAGCAGGAATCTGTATTGTGTCGTGTGTTCAATCCGCAAGGACAGTTGGTGAAACAGGGTTTCATGAGCCGTTCCGGTCAATATGCATTCAACCTGTCCGAATTGAAGCGTGGATGTTATTGGATGCAGTTTCATACCGATGCGGGCACTGTATTGCTGAAGCTAATCCGCTGACCAGGACGCACGATGCAGATCCGCTGTGTGGCAACTTCAAGCTTGCCCCAGCATCAGTCGTCGTTGTGTTCAGAACCTTCCGGTGCAGCAGCCGGCACGGCACCAGGCCTGATTTCGGTATGTCTGATCTGGCCCCCGCTGGTTCCGGTTTTTTGTCCCATCAGCAATGAGGCTGCAGCCACAAGAAGCACACCCAGATAGGCGTTTCTGCTTTGTTGATGTTTCCGCTGTTCCAGCCAAAACGTGAGGAGGGCAAGTACACCTGTCAACAAAGAGGTAATGAGGAACACCTTCCCTTCGTCTTCGTGGTGGTGAATGTCTTCATGACTCACACCAGTGATGCCTTCCACGAGTTCTTCAGCGCCCTCGCCACTGAGGTAGGCAGGGATGGCCGTGAGGGCCGTAAGCACAAATAAACCCAAAGCGGTTTGTTTCACCGTTTTGTTTTTCAACAGAAAGCCAGCCAAAAGGGTCAGGGTTGCGAAGACCATGCCTACAATGGGCAGGTGATTCAACATTAAATGGATGTGTGCACCGTTCATAGTTTGGAAATTCAGACGGCAATTTAATGGGCATCATCGGCTTCATTGCTGATAGAAATCAGATGTCGCGCCTGTTTCAATGAATTAACTTGCCGTTGTGGCAAGGCATCCCGGACTCAGCGAGGCAGAGGCAGCAAAACGGCTGAAGCAGGATGGCTTGAACGAGTTGCCGGCTTCCCGTCCCAAAAACCTTTGGCATATTGCGTCAGAAGCGCTCAGAGAACCCATGTTTCTGCTGCTCATTGCGTGTGGAGCGCTCTACATAACCTGGGGTGATTACCGCGAAGGACTGCTCATGCTGGCGGGCATGCTCTTGATCATTGGCATTACCTTCATCCAATACCGACGTACCGAACGTGCAATGGAAGCGCTGCGCAATCTGGCATCACCCCGTGCCTTGGTTTGGCGTGACGGTAAACCCTTGCGCATTGCCGGGAATCAGGTGGTGCGCGGCGATGTATTGGAATTGCATGAAGGCGACCGCATTCCCGCAGATGCAGTTTTGCTGGAAGGCGCAGGTATCATGGTGGATGAATCGCTGCTTACCGGAGAGTCGGTTCCGGTGCAGAAACACCTTGCTTCCCCGGAACAATACTTGCTGTTCAGCGGCACCTTGATGGTTGCCGGACGCGGGTTCGCCAGGGTAACACAAACAGGCGCTGCAACACGTTTTGGCCATATTGGCGCTTCACTGAACGCCATTCAGACAGGCCCCACGCCGCTGCAGCTGGAACTGAAAAAACTCATACGCCTGTTAGGTACTGCAGGAGTAGGGATTTGCATCCTGATGGTTCTGCTGTTTTTTGCCAACGGCACTGCATTTCTTCCATCATTGTTGCACGGGCTCTCGGCAGCCATGGCCATCCTTCCCGAAGAGTTTCCGGTGGTATTGACCGTTTTTATGGCCCTGGGTGCCTGGCGCTTATCGCAGTCGCAGGTCCTCACCAGACAACCGGCAGCCATTGAAACCCTGGGCACAGCAAGCATCCTCTGTACCGATAAAACGGGAACCATCACCCTGAACAAGATGAGCCTGCAGCGTTTCTTTACCGTGGAAAAACAAGGCTCCTTCCATGATCCGGAGGCCCAAACGCTCTTGCAAGCCTTACGTCGGGCAACGCCCGCTTCATCTTCCGATCCGATGGAGCACGCCATCCTTGACGCCTGGAAAAGCCGGGCGGACGATGTCATCATTCCCCCGACAGTAAAAGAATATCCGCTGAAACATAGTTTCCCCCTTATGTCGCATGTGTACCTCGAGGAAAATGCGCAAAAGGTTTATGCCAAAGGCGCCCCGGAACTGCTTTTTGATTTATGTCTGCACGACGAAACGCAACGTGATTTCTGGGAAGAAGCGCTTGCCGCCATGGCAGCAGATGGCCTGCGGGTAATAGCCGTTGCTTCAGCCAATCATAGAGCTGCTTCTGTACCCGAACATCAGCGCGATTTTGCCTTCGAATTGCTGGGGCTTGCCGGATTGAAAGATCCTGTACGCCCGGAGGTGCCTCAGGCTGTAAATGATTGTCACCGCGCCGGAATACGCGTGCTGATGATTACCGGCGATTACCCGATAACCGCGTCCAGCATTGCCCGGGATGCCGGCATTACCGGATGGAACCAGGTGTTAATAGGTGCAGAAATTGATTCCATGAATGACGTACAGCTCCGCGCACGACTGAATACGGTTTCTGTTTGCGCGCGTGTGGTTCCGGGTCAGAAGTTGCGCATCGTGGAGGCCTTGAAAGCCGAGGGCGCGGTGGTGGCCATGACCGGAGATGGGGTAAATGATGCTCCGGCGCTTAAAGCGGCAGATATTGGTGTGGCCATGGGTGGAAAAGGAACCGATGTAGCAAGGGAAGCAGCTTCGCTCGTGTTGCTCGACGACAACTTCACATCTATTGTGGCCGGTATCAGACTGGGTCGACGCATCAACGACAACCTGCGCAAGGCCATGACTTATATTCTTGCCATTCATCTGCCGATCATTGCCCTGACCATGCTTCCCGCCTTTTGGGAGGGGTTTCCTGTGCTGTTGATGCCGCTGCATATTGTGTTTATGGAATTGATCATTGATCCGGTTTGTTCCATTGCGTTCGAATCTGAACACGAAGAACCCAACATCATGGACCGGCCGCCTGTCAAGCCCGGCAAACGGTTCTTCGGGCGTCAGGAGGTGGGCGCCAGCATTCGCTATGGCTTGCTGTTGTTGGCTGCCGTTTTGGTGGTATTCATCTGGAGCAGCTTGCGTGTATTTCCCGAGGGCGTTATCCGGGCCAACTCGTTTAGTACACTCATCCTGGGGAACATGTTGCTGATACTCAGTGGTTTGTCTTACCAGCGCAGCGTTTGGCAGGTGCTGGCTGAAGGTAACAAAGCCTTGTGGGTGATTCTTGGCTTTGCCGGAGGTATGCTTGCCTTGGTATTGCTTTGGCCGGAAGCCGGGAAGGTGTTGTCCATGGAACAACCCAACATACAGCAGTTTATTGTGGTGCCATTGGTGTTGGCAGGACTGCTGTTCATATTTGAATTCCTGAAACTCATGAAGAAACGACGGGCACAGGGTGATGCATGCTAATTACCGACAGAACTTTGCAGGAACATGAGGAACCGGGAATATTACGAGATTCAGAAAATGCGCATCTGGTGGGTTTGGGGTTTGATGGGCGTTTTGATGCTTATGTATGTGTATGCAGCATTAAGGCAATGGTATGGTTCGGGCACTTGGGGGAATAACCGTTCTCCTGAATGGCTGCTGGCGCTGGTACTGTTCTTTTTGTTGTTGTTTCCGGTGTTTGTTTTTGTGATGAAGTTGGAAACCAAGTTGACGGCCGCCGGAATTTCCTTCAGGTATTTTCCGCTTAACCGCAGATGGCAAAAAATTGATTGGACAGAAGTAGAACGCGCCTGGGTGCGGAAATACCGGCCCATCGCTGAATACGGCGGATGGGGAATTCGCGGATTGCCCGGTGCGCGCAGCAGGGCTTATTCCATGAGTGGTGATTACGGCATTCAGCTGGTGCTCAAAAACGGGAAACGCATCCTCGTTGGGACGCAAAATGCCCTGGAGGCAGAACAAATTCTGGAGCGTTTGTCTGAGCAGGTTGGGTTTATTCCGGAAGCAGATCCGGATGTCAAGGCTTAAAACCGAAATGTAACGCCTTCTTCGGCTACTTCGGTGTTCGGAAACAGTTCCCGTGCTTCGGCAAGCAAGCCTTCAGTGGTTCGGTAGCGCGCGGAGAAATGTCCGATGAGTAATTGTTTCACCACCGCATCGCGTGCCAGCATGGCTGCCTGTTTTGAGGTGGTATGAAACGTGGTCACGGCGCGTTCCAACAGATCGTGCATGAAGGTGCTTTCGTGGTACAACAGGTCGGCTCCGCGTATTTGTTCAGCCAGGGAAGGCAGATAGATGGTGTCGCTGATGTAAGCGTAACACCGCGGGGCTCTTCCGGGTTCGGTGAGCATACCGTTTGGAATGGTGCGGCCGTCCGTCAAGGTAAAGTCTTCACCGGCAAGCAATGCATCGTAGGCGGTGTAGGGAATATGGTAATCATCACAGGCTTCACGCTTCAGGTGCCGCTCCGGGGTTTGTTCTTTGAATAGAAAGCCTGTACATGGAATCCGGTGTTCCAAAGGAATGCTGTACACCTTGGATTGTGCCGTTTCCAGCAGCAGGCTGTATTCATTTGGATTGGTTTGGTGGTATTCTACCTCAAATTTCAGTTCCACGTGCGAGGCGCTGAGCATTTGTTCCATCAGCAATTGCAGTCCGGCGGGACCCGCAATCCATAAGGGTTCTGTTCGCCCGCCAAGGTTCATGGTGCTGAGCAAACCGGGCAATCCGAAGAAATGATCGCCATGCAGGTGGCTGATCAGGATGTAGCGAATACGCGAGAAACGAATCCCGTGCACCAAAAGCTGACGTTGGGTTCCTTCCCCACAATCCACCAGAAAATGCCCGCCATCCAGGCTGACGAACTGTGCAGAATGATGTCTGGTTTTGGTGGGCGAAGCAGAGCTGGAGCCGAGTATGGTTACTTCAAACGGCGGATTCATGCCCCCTTGTCGTCGAAGCTGCGCAACAGATCTTGTTCAATTTGTTCCATATAAACATAATCTGCGGCTTCATCATCGGAAGGGATGCAGTGGAGTCCAATCATTTCCATCTGGGGAATGAGCGATTCATGGAGTTCGCTGATGACTATGATGCCGGCCTGTTGGCGGTTGCGGTTGTATAATTCTTTTACCTGGAAGAGGGCATCATCGCTGATTTCTTCAATACTGGCGCAGTTGATCACCAAATTTGGATTGTTGTGTGCAGCCTCGGTAAGGGAGGCAACGAAGCGGCTGTTGTCGTGAAACTCAAACCGGGGTGAGGTCATTTTCACGTAGATGTAATGATCGTGGGCTTCCAGGGTATGACTCATAACTTCCGAAGAATGGATATTCAAAATACAACAAAAAGTCGCTGAAACCCCTAATGGCCTGCGCATTTTTTCCGGTGAATTTTATCAACCTGCTTCTTTAGCCAACAGAATGCAGTATCTGTTTCACGGCCAGCATCACTTCTTCAAGGCTTGCACGCTGAATACAGGGAAGTTCCGGATGCACGCAGTGAATCTGGTCGCAGGGGTTGCATTCCAATACGTGGTGCACCAGGGCATGCCGTGTGGACCAGGGATAAAAAACCTTTCGGACTCCTGGTCCGTAAATGCCTGTTACCGGTGTATCCATTGCACAGGCTACATGCAGTGGTCCGCTTTCATTGCCTACAAATAATGCAGCTTCGGCACATAATGCAGCCAAGTGGTTCAGGGTAAATTCCTTTGGAAACAGATGCACGGGTGTGCGGATCATTTTTGCCAGCTGCTGTAGGTGGTTCTGCTCATCGGCGCTTCCGGGAAGCACGGCAACCAACTTGTATTCGCTGAACAGCCATTCAGCCAGGGCTGCAAAACGGACTGCCGGCCAGCGCCGAAGTTCTTTCCGTGCGCCGGTATGCAAAATCACAAAGGGCGCGGCAACCTGCGTATCCAACCATGTTTTGGTTTCATCCTGCGCCTTGTTTCCCGGATAAAGCCGCGCTGCCTCATAGGGAATTCCACCCAGAATGGGTTCCACAATGCGGTAATTGGTTTGCAGTTCATGTGCCTGCCGGCCGCGCTGCGCAAAGCGCACACTGCCTCGGTCTACCCGGATTTTCGGCAGGTATCGCAGGCTTTTGAGCCAGGTTTGCCAGTTGCCGCGCAGTTCGGCCACCAGATCGTAGCGCTGTCTCCATTCTGATGCTTCGGTGATTATGAAATCGATGTGCGGGTCCTGGGTCAGCAGCTCGCGGTTGAACGGCTTGCAGAGTACGGTGAGTTGAGCCTCCGGAAAGCGTTGCTTGAGCAAAGAAAAAACATGCGTACAGGTGGCCATATCGCCGATCTCATCCAGCTTCACACACAGGATGTTGTTTACAAGCGGGGTGTTTCGATGCAGCAGCCGAACCAGGCGGCTCAGCAACATATTGGCCAGGAATAGGCGCTGTTCAGAATCCGGAAACAGGCGCTTCATCACATGGTTTGCAATGGGAATATCACCGGTCGCGAAGGTGCAGCATCGCTTTCGATGGGCGCCACCTGCAGGTTGAGCAGGTAGAGGCCGTCGGCAGCTTCGTCAGGAACGTAAATCAGTTCGGTGATGGTGGCATCGGTGCGCGGTGTTTCGGGATATTGCCACCAGGCGCGGTGTGCCAACAGCAGTCCTCCATCGTCTTCGCGGTCCACGGAAGGTACATCGCAGAGCCAGTGCTTCACGCCGGCGGCAGCGGCAGCAGCAAGCGCTTCGGCTTCAAACCAGGCAGGATTGGTGCCGGTATAATCACGCGTGCGCTTCCCGGCATCATTGGGTAAAGTGCGGATGATGAGCGCCTCCACGCCGGGATGGTTTTGCAGGGCTTTGCGAATTTGTGTGGCGGTGATGACCCGGTCTTCGCCGCGTTGTTCCGGTTCCACGCTGATGAGCAGGGCGTGGAAGAAAAACTGTTTCAACGCGCGGTACACACTCAGCGGCTCGCGCATGATGTGGCCCATGGATTCGGTATGGGTTCCGTTGCCATGCGGATAGAACGACAGCAGGTCGCAGTTTGCCGAACCGCCTGCGGCCACGTTGCCGATGAAACTCCCCGCCTGAAATGGCGTCATCTGCACCGGGCCCAGTCCGAAGGCGCGGATGCCGCCACCTTCGCGGTGCACCGGCAACGACAAATCCATACCGGCGGAAAGCGCACAACGGTATGCTGTTCCCTGAATGCTTAACTGCACAATCACTTTTCAAAGATGACTGATAGCTTCATTTGCTGCAAATGCCCTGTGCTGTACCTTTGGAAACGCATGAATGCCTATGAGCTGAAACGCTTCTTCAAGGTCATCCTGTTTTTATTGGCCCTGCTGATTGGCAGCATCACGCTGTATTTCAGCAACCGACTGGTGCGGAAACTGGCGGTGGAGGAACGCAAGAAGGTAGCGCTTTGGGCGGAAGCACAGAAAAAAATTGTTTCTGCCAGCGAAGAAGAAGCGGGGTTTTTCCTGCGCATCCTGGAGGAAAACACCACCATTCCGGTAATTCTGGAAAGCGATGGACTGCTCATCCCTCGCAACCTTGATTCCCTGCGTTCCTTAGATACAGCCTGGGTTCGGAAGCAGATGCTGCTGTTTCGTGAGCAGAATGAACCCATCACCATCCGCATTGATGAAAACACCAGCAATAGCGTGTATTACGGGGAATCACTGCTGCTGCGGCAACTGCGCTATTACCCGATGTTCGCCCTTGGCCTGGTTGCCGTATTTACCCTGGTTTCCTATTTCGCCTTCAGCTACTCCCGCAAGAGCGAACAGAACCAGGTTTGGGTTGGATTGGCGAAGGAAACCGCGCACCAGCTTGGCACACCCATCACGAGTCTGGCGGGCTGGATTGATTACCTTGAGTCCGAACTGGGCTCACTGCCTGCCGATGCCGCCGCCGAAATGCGCAAGGACATCATCCGCCTGAACATCATCACCGAACGCTTCAGTAAGATTGGCTCTGAACCCATCATCCGCGATGTGGATATCAATGCAGCTGTAGAACGCGCCATCAGCTACATGGAAACCCGCAGCGGTTCCGGGGTTGTGTATGAGTTCCATCCGCTGAGCCGAACGGTGATGTGCCCTTTGAACCACAATCTCTTCGATTGGGTGATTGAAAACCTGTCTAAAAACAGCATGGACGCGATGGAAGGTCAAGGAAGAATCACGTTTTACCTTACCGAAAAGGATAAATACATTGCACTGGACGTAACGGATACCGGAAAAGGCATTCCTTCCAACAAGTTCAAAACCGTGTTCAAACCCGGTTATACCTCGCGTTTGCGCGGCTGGGGCCTTGGCCTTTCGCTGGCAAAACGCATCATCGAAAACTACCACCGCGGACAAATTTTTGTCAAGGAATCTGCCCCGGGCCATACCACCTTCCGCATCCTTTTGCGCAAGTCCGTGCAACGTTCTGTCTGAACTTTCGTCTATTCAACTGCATGCGCTTCTTTGGCAATTTGTTCACTGTTACGCTGTTGTGCCTTGCAGCAACATTGCAGGCGCAGACCTGCCAGGTTCAGTCGGCAGATTATGTATGCGTTTCAGAGTTAATTTCCTTCAAAGTGCAGGTGAGCGGCGGCACCGCAACGGGCTGGTCCTGGGCCTTTGGCGACGGGCAGACTTCCACGCTCAGTGAGCCCGGAACGCGCTACAATGCAGCCGGAACTTACACCGTTCAGGTGACGGTGCAGCTTGCCGGCGGTGGTTCCTGTACCGCACAAAAAAGTATTGATGTGTATGCGCTCCCGAATGCAAAATTGGCTTTGGTTTCTGCCGACAGTTGTTTGAACAGCAACCGCATTTGCCTGAAGGACCTTTCCACCGGTGCCAGTGCCGCCCAAAGCATCCGCTCGCGGATTATTTTATGGGATGATGGCGCGGCAAGCAGCAGCAGCACGCCGGCAGCCGATCCGGTAAGTTGCCACAGCTATGCGCGGAAAGGCGTGTTTCAGGTGCTGATGG